>NZ_JBEYFP010000067.1:0-19382 GCF_040634455.1 Kitasatospora sp. NPDC007106 | reverse complement strand
GCCGCGAATCCTCGCGGCGGGGCCGTTCGACGTTCCGGGTCCGGCACGGGCCGGGGACCGGCCCGTGCCGGGCACGGGGTGCCGGGTGTCAGATGCGGACCTCGACAGTGCCGACGGCCTTGTCGTGGAGGCCGCGGGTGTCGCGGTCCCAGATCGCGGCCGGGACGATCAGGCAGAGCAGCAGGGTGCGCAGCAGCACCTGCGGGATCGAGGCGCGGGCGCCGTCCAGCCGGACGACGCGCAGGCCGAAGAGCCGCTTGCCGATGGTGGTGCCGCTGGTGGCGAGCAGGACGACGGTGACCACGTAGAAGAGCGGGGTCGTCCACAGGTTGGCGCCGGCCTGGTCGCCGCGGGAGAGCAGGCCGTAGGCGACGAGGCTGCAGAGCCAGCCGTCGACGAACAGGGCGCCGAGGCGCCGGCCGGGGCCGGCGACGGAGCCGGGGCCGTCCTTCGGCAGACCGAGGCGCTCGCCGCGGTGGCCGAAGTCGGCGCCCATCTTCTCGGCGGCGGCCTTCGGCCCGTCCAGCCACGATCCCAACGCATCTCTGGTGTCCACGAAATCCACAGTATCCGGGCTTCACGTGCGATCTTCCGGGGCCTCCCCCGACACGCACGGTGCCTGCCGGGCGGCGCTGACCACGAATGACCGTTTTGGCGGTTTTGCACTGGCCCGTATGACTTTGCCCACAGTGGGGTCGGTGCTGGTTAACATGCAGAGGACGGGGAAATCACCATCCGGAAACGGCCGGCTCCTACGGTTGGCCGGACCGCAGCTGAGGAGGATCGATGTTCACCAACGCCGACGAGGTCAGGCAGTACATCACGGACAACGACATCAAGTTCGTCGATGTCCGGTTCTGCGACCTGCCGGGCGTCATGCAGCACTTCTCAGTGCCTGCCTCGACCTTCGACCCGTCCGAGATCCTGATGTTCGACGGTTCCTCGATCCGGGGCTTCCAGGCCATCCACGAGTCCGACATGGCACTCGTCCCCGACCTGGCGACGGCCCGGCTGGATCCGTTCCGCTCCGAGAAGCACCTCAACATCAACTTCTTCATCCAGGACCCGATCACGGGCGAGGCCTACAGCCGCGACCCGCGCAACGTCGCCAAGAAGGCGGAGGCCTACCTCGCCTCCTCCGGCATCGCCGACACCGCGTACTTCGGCCCGGAGGCCGAGTTCTACGTGTTCGACGAGGTCCGCTACGAGACCAGTGCGAACGCCTCGTACTACCACATCGACTCGATCGCCGGCGCCTGGAACACCGGCCGGATCGAGGAGGGCGGCAACCGCGGCTACAAGGTGAAGTACAAGGGCGGCTACTTCCCCGTGCCGCCGGTGGACCACTTCGCCGACCTGCGCGCCGAGATGTCGCTGGAGCTCGCCGCCGCCGGCCTGCAGGTCGAGCGGCAGCACCACGAGGTGGGCACCGCCGGCCAGGCGGAGATCAACTACAAGTTCAACACCCTGCTGCACGCCGCCGACGACCTGATGCTGTTCAAGTACATCATCAAGAACGTGGCGTGGCGGAACGGCAAGACCGCCACCTTCATGCCCAAGCCGATCTTCGGCGACAACGGCTCCGGCATGCACGTCCACCAGTCGCTGTGGACCGAGGGCTCGCCGCTCTTCTACGACGAGCAGGGCTACGCCGGCCTCTCCGACACCGCGCGCTACTACATCGGCGGCCTGCTGCGCCACGCGCCCTCGCTGCTGGCCTTCACCAACCCCTCGGTGAACTCCTACCACCGCCTGGTGCCGGGCTTCGAGGCGCCGGTCAACCTGGTGTACTCGCAGCGCAACCGCTCCGCGGCGATCCGCATCCCGATCACCGGGTCGAACGCCAAGGCCAAGCGCATCGAGTTCCGCGCGCCCGACCCGGCGTCCAACCCGTACCTGGCCTTCGCCGCCATGCTGATGGCCGGGCTGGACGGCATCAAGAACAAGATCGAGCCGCTGGAGCCGGTCGACAAGGACCTCTACGAGCTGGCCCCCGACGAGCACTCCGCGGTGCCGCAGGTGCCCGCCTCGCTCGGCGCCGTCCTCGACGCGCTGGAGGCCGACCACGAGTACCTGCTCGCGGGCGGGGTGTTCACCCCCGACCTGATCGAGACCTGGATCGACTTCAAGCGCACCAACGAGATCGCCCCGATCGCCCTGCGGCCGCACCCGCACGAGTTCGAGCTCTACTTCGACCTGTAGGCCCTACGGCGCGCCATCGGCCCCCGTCCCCGCCCCGGGGGCGGGGGCCGCGGTGCGCCCGGCGGCGTCCAGGGCCTCGCGCAGGCGTCCGCCGTGGGCGGCCAGCAGGCAAGCGGCGTCGGCGGGGGCGAGACCGGTGAGCAGGGTGAGGACCGCGGGCTTCACCTCGCCGCCGGCGGCGTCCAGGGCGCGGTCGGCGGCCTCGGGGGCGGCCCCGGTGGCGAGGGCGACGATCCGGCGGCAGCGGGCCCTGAGCTTCTCGTTGGTGGCCCGCAGGTCGACCATCAGGTTCCCGTAGGTGCGGCCGAGCCGGACCATGGTGATCGTCGACACCATGTTGAGCACCAGCTTCTGCGCGGTGCCGGCCTTCAGCCGGGTCGAGCCGGTGAGCACCTCCGGGCCGACCACCACCTCGATCGGGTGCTCGGCCGCCGCGCCCAGCTCGGAACCGGCGGTGCAGGCCAGTCCGACCGTCAGGGCGCCGCGGGCCCGGGCGTGCGCGACGGCCGCCACCGCGTACGGCGTCCGCCCGGAGGCGGAGACCCCGATCACCGCGTCGTCCGCGGTCAGGCCGATCCCGTCCAGGTCCGCGACGGCCAGCCCGCGGTCGTCCTCGGCCCCCTCCACGGCGTTCAGCACCGCCTCCGGGCCACCCGCGATCAGGCCGACCACCAGCTCCGGGTCGGTGCCGAAGGTGGGCGGGCACTCGGCGGCGTCCAGCACCCCGATCCGCCCGGCGGTGCCCGCCCCCGCGTAGACCAGCCGCCCGCCCCTGGCGAGCCGCGCGGCGATCGCGTCCACCGCCGCGGCGATCTCCGGCAGCCGGCGGCCGACCGCCTCGGGCACCGTGCGGTCCTCGCCGTTCATCAGCGCGGCGATCTCCAGCGTGGGCAACCGGTCGAGGCCCGCCAGCTCGGGGCGGTGCGCCTCGGTCGCCAGGGTGTCCAGCCGGGCGCGGAGGTCCTCCGTCACGGCGCACCGCCTTCCGTGGTCATGGGGGTCGCGGTGGGCGCGGACGACGTCGGGGCGGGCGCGGCCAGGCCCGGAAGGGTCTCCTGCTCGCCCTCGACGACCCGCACCGGATCCTGCGGGCCGCGGCACTCGCGGCCGAGGCGCAGCATCCGGGAGAGCGGGTCGTGCAGCAGGCGGCCGCAGCGCCGGCACCGGACGCGCTCCGGCAGCAGTGGCGGGACGGGCGGGATCAGGGCGGGCTGGGACATGGGCCGATTCTCGCGGTAATCCGGTCGCGGCGGCACCGCCCGGCCCGGAAGAATCCCCGCATGTCCGCCGCGCGCCGCACCACCCCGACCGTGTACGTCTCCGTCGACGTCGAGGCCGACGGCCCGATCCCCGGCCCGTACTCGATGCTCTCCTTCGGCGCCGCCGTCGCCGGGCACCACGACGCGGACGGCTTCCGGCGGGCCGGCCGGCAGGCGGCCGGCTTCTACCGCGAACTGCGTCCGGTCTCCGAGCGCTTCGACCCGCAGGCACTGGCCGTCTCCGGGCTGGACCGGGCGGCGCTGCTGACCGGGGGCACCCCGCCGGAGGCGGCGATGGCGGCGTTCTGCTCCTGGGTGGAGCAGGTCTGCGCCGGGCCGGACGGGCGGCGGTACCGGCCGGTCATGGTGGGCTACCCGGCGCCGTACGACTGGCTGTTCCTGTACTGGTACCTGATGGAGTTCGCCGGGCGCAGCCCGTTCGGGCACTCGGGCTGCCTGGACGTGAAGACGCTGTACGCGGCCCGGGCCGGGGTGCCGTTCGCCGGGATCGGCAAGCGGTCGATGCCGGCCTCGCTGCTGCCGGACCTGCCGCACACCCACCACGCGCTGGACGACGCCCGCGAGCAGGCGGAGCTGTTCGCCAACCTGATGGAGTGGGACGGGCCGGAGCACTGAGTCAGGCCGCCCGGACGGGCAGGGTGCGGTACCCGCGCAGCACGAGGCGGTCGCGCCGCTCGGCGCGCCCGGCCGGGGCGAGAGCGGGGACCGGGCGAACAGCGCGGGCAGCGCGATCCGGGCCTCCAGCCGGGCGAGTTGGGCGCCGAGGCAGTAGTGCGGGCCGCCGCCGAAGCTCAGCGGGTGGCTGTCTCGGCGGGTGGGGTCGAAGCGGGCCGGCTGCTCGTACCGGGCCGGATCCCGGTTGGCCGCGCCGAGCAGCACGAAGACGCCGGTGCCGAGCGGGGCGGGGACGCCGCCGACGTCCAGGCCCTCGGCGAGGGCGATCCGGGAGGTCAGCTGGACGGGCGAGTCGTGGCGCAGCACCTCCTCGGTGAGGCCGGCCGGGGTGACGGCGCCGGACCGCAGCCCGGCGGCGGCCTCCGGGTGGTCGAAGAGCAGGGCGACGGCGTTGCCGAGCAGGTTGGTCGTCGTCTCGAAGCCGGCGACCAGCAGCAGCACCAGGTTGGCGAGCAGCTCGTGGCCGGAGAGCAGCTCGGGCTGCGCCGCGCCGACCTGCACGAGGGCGCTGACCAGGTCGTCCTGCGGGTGGGCGCGGCGGGCGGCGGCCAGCCGGGTGAAGTAGTCGGACAGCTCCTCGGCGGCCGTGTCGGCGGTGGCGAGTTCGCCGTCGTCGGTCAGCAGCTCCAGCGCGGCGGTGAGGTCGGAGGCGAGGCCGCGGAAGCGGTGCCGGTCGGCCTCGGGCACGCCGAGCAGCTCGCAGACGACGCCGACCGGCAGCCGGAACGCGAAGGCGTCCATGAAGTCGACCGGGCTGCCGTCGGCGCCCTGCGCGGCCATCGTGTCGAGCAGCCGGTGGACGGCGGCGGTGACGGCGGGCTCCAGTGCGGCGACCCGGCGGGCGGTGAAGACGGAGGAGATCAGCGAGCGCATCCGGCCGTGGTCCGGCGGGTTGCGCTCCAGGATCGAGCGGCTCAGCAGCACCTTCGCCGGGTGGTCGGCGAAGCCCGGCTCCCACGCCTCGCGCTGCACCGGGTCGGGGACCCCGAAGGCGGGGTTGCGCAGCACCTGGTCGCAGGCGTGGTGGCCGACGGCCATCAGCACCCCGGGGCCGCAGGGCGCGACCGGCCCGAGGCCGTGCGCCAGCTCGTACAGCGGGTACGGATCCGCCCGCCCGTCGGGGCCCACCAACTGCTCGATGATCGCTGCGCCGTCCATCCCGCGGCCTCCCTCTCGCGTCCTGCGGGTACAACCCTCCGGTACGGGGCGGGAGTTCCCGGACGGCCCCGGAACCACCCGCCGGCGTGAGGGGTGGCCCGCGCGGCGGCGGGAGTGCGGAGGCCGGCGCGGACGTCCGGCGCCGGAGGGGTCCGGGGCGCCCTCGCTAGGCTGGCGGCATGGAGATCTGGATCAACCCGCGGTGCAGCAAGTGCCGCAGTGCCGTCGCGGACCTGGACGCGGCTGGCGTCGAGTACACCGTGCGGCGCTACCTGGAGGAGCCGCCGACCCCGGCGGAGCTGGCGGACGTGCTGTCCCGGCTGAACCTGGAGCCGTGGGACATCACCCGGCTGGACGAGGCCGCGGCCGGGGAGCTGGGCATGCGGCAGTGGCCGCGCGAGGAGGCGGACCGGGGGCGCTGGATCGCGGCGCTGGCCGAGCAGCCGATCCTGATCCAGCGTCCGATCATCACGGCGGACGACGGGCACGCGGTGGTGGCCCGGACGCCCGAGGCCGTCCGCTCGGTGCTGCCCGAGTAGCGGTTCCCCGAGCAGCGGCGGCCGCCCGCGCGGTGGCTGCCGGACCGCCGTTCAGGTCCGCTCGAAGACCCGGACGCCCTCGCCCCGCCGCCAGGCGTGGATCACCAGCCGGTCGCCGGCGACGGTGGTGAGCACCACCTCCTCCGGTTCGAGCCGGAAGGCGTGGAAGGCGCCGGGCGGCGCCTCGGGGAGGTCGCCCTCGTAGGCGGCGAGCTCGGCCGGGTCGGTGATCTCGACGGCGGTGCCGGAGACCTTGGCGTCGCCGTCGGCCATCGACCCGTCGCCGGGGTTGCTGTGCAGCGCGAAGCGGCCGTCCCGGCGCAGGTCGAGGGCCTTCACCGCACCGTGCATGGAGCCGACGGTCAGGTCGGCGCCGATGAACCGGACCTCGGTGCCGCTGACCCGGGGCGCGCCGCCGCGCCGCAGGGTGGCCAGCACGTGGTGCTTGTTCGCCTCGAACCGGGCCCGCACCAGCGGGGCGAGATCCGGCGCTTCGTACTCGAAGTCCTGCCAGGTCGTCATGGTCCCCAGTCTGGCAGTGCCCGCTGCCAGACTGGGGACCATGACGCAGACGTACACCGCCTTCCTCCGTGCGATCAACGTGGGCGGGCGCACGGTGACCATGCAGCGCCTCCGCGAGCTCTTCGAGGAGCTGGGCCTGGCGCGGGTGCGGTCGTACATCCAGAGCGGGAACGTGTTCTTCGAGACGGAGGAGGCCGACCGGGCGGCGCTCACCGCGCGGATCGAGGAGCACCTGGAGCGGGCGCTGGGCTACCCGGTGCCGACGGTGCTGTGCACGCTCGACGAGCTGGAGGCGATCGTCGCGGCCGACCCGTTCGCCGGGATCGAGGTGACGCCGGAGCTGCGGCTGTGCGTACTGTTCCTGTCCGAGCCGCTGCCGGCGGAGCTCGCCCCGCCCGCCTCCTCCCCCAAGGGCGACTGGGACCTGGTGGGCGCGACGGCGAACGCGGCCTTCGTGGTGCTGCACCTGCAAAACGGCCGGCTGGGCGGCAACCCGGCCACGCTGTTCGGCAGGGCCTACGCCGGGACGGCGACCTCGCGTTTCTTCCACACCACCGTCAAGATCCTGGCGGCGGCGAAGAAGTGAGCCGGGCGCGGGGAACCTCGCGGTTCCCCGCGCCCGTCACGGGCCCCGGCGGGCCGTCGGGGGCACGTCTCAGGGCAGGGCGGGGACGGCCGGGGCGGGCAGCCGGACGCCCGCGGTGCCGAGGCCGGTCGGGCCCGGCGGCACCTGGACCTGCGGGGCCTGGACCGGTGCCGTGGGCAGCACCGGGCGGTGGTGCCGGGCGCTGTCCTCCTCGGTGTAGCGGCGGCACTCCCGGTGCCAGGTGAGCACGGCGGCCATCCAGTCCTGCAGTTCGGCGACGTAGCCGTCGAGCACCGCGCGGGCGGCCGCGTCCAGCTCGAAGTCCTCGTGGAGCTGCGGCAGTTCGTGGTCGGCGACGTGCTGGAACTGGCTCAGCCGGGACTTCATCAGGTCGAGCACGATGCCGAGCGCGGTCGGGTGGTCGCAGTCGAAGAAGTTCTCGGTGACCAGCACCAGGTTGTGCAGCTCGCCCTCGTGCTCGACCTCCTTCCGGTACGAGAAGACGTCGTTGACGAGCATCGCGTAGTCGGCCGCGGAGTTCTCCAGGGCCAGCATCGAGGCGTGCCGGTGGACCTCGTCGGGGACGCCGGGGCCGTGGCCGAGCCGGGCGAGGCTCATGGTGAGGTCGGAGCCGAAGGTGAGGCGGCGCATCTCCAGGTAGTCCACCGGGTCGGGGATGCGGTTCTGCGCCTGGTTGAGCATCTCCCAGAGCCAGGAGTCGAGCATCCGCTCGACCGCGGCGCGGAAGCGGCGGCGGGAGCCGTCGTCCATCGGCTCCGCGGTGCGGGTCCACAGGTCGGCGAGTCCGCGCTCCAGGCCGTCGAGCGGGTCGGCGGCGGGGCCGTCGTCCAGCGGCATGAGGGCGAGCAGCCGCTCGTTGCGCCGCCTGGCGCCGGCGAGGTCCCGGGCGGCGCCGTGCACGGCCGGGTAGAGGTCGTCCGCGTAGGTGCCCCAGGCGAGCCAGTCGGCGGCCAGGTCGAGCTGGTCGGGGGCGGCGTCCGGGGCGATGCCGGCGGCGCAGAGCGCGAAGTCGAAGTCGACCAGCTTCTCCTCCGTCCAGACGCCGGGGACGGGGTCGATCAGCCGCACCTGCCGGGCCCAGTCGACCAGCCGCTGCCGGGCTCCGTCCAGGTGCGGGTTGAGCCTGGTCGGGAAGGGCATCTCGAACTCGGGCAGCGGCGCGGGGGCGACCGGGCGGAACGGGGTGTGGCCGAAGCTGCGGGCGCGGGCCGGGTCGGTCAGGCCGCGCAGCGCCTTGAGCAGGTCGGCGGCCTCGGTGCCGACGCCGGTCGGGCCGGGCAGGTCGGGGACGCGCTCGGCCGCGGCGCCGCCGCCGTTCATGTAGCGGCTGGAGCGCAGGTGCCACTCGTGGCCGCCGGACTGCCAGTCCTGGAGGCCCTTGACGTACTTCATGACGTCGGCGGCCTCGCCCGCGTCGAGGCCGTGCTCGGCGAAGAGCAGCGGGAGTTCGGCGAAGACGGTGTTCTCGAACTGGTGCAGCCGGGAGGTGAGCAGGTCGTTGACCCGCTCGGCGGCCTCCTGGGTGGGGCAGCCGAGGAAGGTCTCCAGCACCAGGACGCCGTTGGAGAGTTCGCCCTCGTCCTCGACCTCGCGCTGGTAGGAGAAGAGGTCGTTGCGCAGGTGGACGCCGTCGGAGAAGGCGTCGCGCAGCACCCGCATCGGCCGGGAGGCGGCGATCGCGGCGGGGACCTCGGCGCCGACGGCGTGTTCGACCAGGCCGGCCGACCAGGGTGCGCCGCCGACCTTGCGGCGCATCTCGATGTACTCGACCGGGTTGGAGATCCGGCCGGCGTTGATGTTGGAGAGCTCCCACATGGACTCCTGGAGCAGGTGCTCGGTGGACTCCCGGAAGCGCTCGCGCCAGTCGGTGGACATGCCGGGCACGGTGCGCAGCCACAGGTCGGCGAGGCCGGCCTCGACGGGGTTGGTGGGCTCGGGCGTGCCTTCGGCGAGGTCCATCGGCATGAAGGCGGGCAGCCGGTCGAGGTAGGCCTTGCCGCCCCTGCGGTCCTGGGTGCGCTTGAACAGCTCCAGGAAGTGGTCGTCGAAGAAGAAGACCCAGACGTACCAGTCGGTGACGAGGGCGAGTTCCTCGGCCGAGCAGTCGGGGTGGGTGTAGGCGCACAGCAGTGCGTAGTCGTGCGCGTCGAGGTCGTGCTCCTCCCAGACGCCCGAGCCTTCCAGCATCCCCATGCCGCGGGCCCACTGCTTGGTGTGGGCGCGGGCGTGGTCGAGGTGGGGGTTGAGCGTCGCCGGGTGCGGGACGTAGAAGTCCGGGAGCTCGAAGGGTTGTGGCACTGCCGGGTCGCCTTTCCTGGGCCGTCCGGCGGTCCGGTCGGGTGCGTCCGGGCCGGCGGTCATGATCGCGGCGGAGTCTGCCCGAGCGGCGGCGGCGACACACCGTCGGCGGAGCGGGTGCGGAGGCACGGACGCCCGGTGCGCGCCGGGCGTGGACCACTGCCCGCCCGGCGCGTACCGGACCGTGTACGCCCCTACGGCGGCCGGCGGGCCGGGGCGGCACCGGTCAGTGCGGGAAAACCCGAGGTGGGCGCTGTGCGGGCAGCTCGTCGCGGAACTCCTCGACGACCGAACTGATCTGCCGCATCAGAACGGTCCGTTCGATCCGGTCGAGGTAGAGGTGCCGGGCGGCGAGCGCCTCCACCGTGACGCCGAACCAGAGCGTCATCAACGGGTTGACGAACAGTTCACCGCCCTTCGTCCGCTCGGTGAAGCGGACGTCGCCGAACTCGCCGCGCAGCGCGGCCGCGACCGAGCCGTGCACGATGCTGGGGTGCTCCGGGCAGGAGGCCCGGGCGTGCTCGACGGCGTCCAGGTAGAGCGCGCCCTCGCGGCTCTCCCGCGGCAGCGAGAACGCACCCAGGTAGCCGCCCGCGCGGTCGAGCGCGGCGAGGTTCTCCAGCACCAGCGCGTGGTTGACCCCGTGGTACGCGTCGACGCCGAAGCCGAGGCAGGCGACCAGCCGGGTCGGGAGGTGGGCGAGGCCGGCGACGGCGGCCAGGCTGGCCATGTCCTCCTCGGGCGTGCCGAGCCCGGCCTCGTCGCCGCGCATCAGGATGTCCGTCCCGCCGTCCACCAGCAGCACCGCGTCGACGCCGAGGTGGTCGGTCAGCGCCCGGTAGGCCGTGCGCAGCGGCCGGACGCCCACCGAGGCGAACGCCCAGACGGTGTCCGGCATGCCGTGCAGCCGCAGCCAGCGGGCCAGGGTGCGCTCGGGGAAGTACCGCTCGGCGCTGCGGGTGTCGGGGCGGATCGCGGCGACGTCCGGCGCGAGCCAGACGTCGGTGTCCAGGCCGTACAGGTGGCTGAAGGAGAGGTTGGCCAGGTGGACCTCCTTGCCGGCGGCGCGCAGGGCGAGGGCGATCGGGAGTCCGGCGTAGACGTCGAAGCCGCCGCCGGCCCCGGCGACCAGGATCCGGCCGGCGGCCCTGAGGCGGGTGAGCAGCGGCGGCTCGAAGAGTGCGGGAGCGGTCATCCGGCGGACCTTACCGGTGCGTTCCCGGCCGGGGGTGCGAGTTTTGCCCCGCCCCTCCCCGGACGCTCCCGGGGTGCTTTCGCGGAGTGGAGGAGAGATACCCCCAGGGGTACCCTGAAACGGGAAGGGGCAGCGATGTTCTTCATCGACACCGTGGAACTCACCGGCCTCGGCAACCGCAGCTACCTGGCGGGCGGCGCGAGGGCCGGCGTGGTCGTCGATCCGCCGCGCGACGTCGACCGGCTGATCGCCGCGGCCGCCCGGCACGGGGTGCGGATCGCGCTGGTGGTCGAGACCCACGTGCACAACGACTACGTCAGCGGCGGTCTGGAGCTCGCCCGGCTCACCGGCGCCCGCTACCTGGTGCCCGCCGGCGCCCGGGTCTCCTTCGACCGGGTGCCGGTCGTGGACGGCGACGTGCACCCGGTGGACGCCGGACTCGCCCTGCGGGCCGTCGCGACCCCGGGGCACACCCCGCACCACACCGCCTACGTACTGGAGGAGGACGGCCGCCCGGCCGCCGCCTTCACCGGCGGATCACTGCTGATCGGCACCGTCGGCCGCCCCGACCTGGTGGAGCCGCGGCTCACCGAGCAGCTGGCCCGCGCCCAGCACGCCTCCGCGCACCGGCTGGCCGACGCCCTCCCCGACACCACCGCGGTGCTGCCCACCCACGGCTTCGGCAGCTTCTGCGCCGCCGGGCACGCGGCCGGCGCCCCCGCCGGGACGACCGTCGGCGCCGAGCGCACCTCCAACGACGCCCTGGTCAAGGACGTCGACACCTTCGTCGCCGACCTGCTGGCCGGCCTGGACGACGTCCCCGCCTACTACGCCCACATGGGCCCGGCCAACGCCGCCGGCCCGACGCCGGTCGACCTCACCCCGCCCCGGCGGGCGGACGCCGCCGAGCTCGCCGCCCGGCTGGCCGCCGGCGAGTGGGTGGTCGACCTGCGCAGCCGGGTCGCCTTCGCCGAGGGCCACCTGGCCGGCTCGTTCAACATCGAGGGCACCGGCAGCCTCGCCACCTACCTGGCGTGGCTGATCCCCTGGGGCAGGCCGGTCACCCTGCTCGCCGCGACCGCCGAGGAGATCGCCGCCGCCCAGCGCGAGCTGGTCCGGGTCGGGATCGACCGGCCCGCCGCCGCGGCCACCGGCGGCCCCGCCGACTGGACGGCCGCCGGCGAGCGGCCGCGCTCCTTCCGCCGGGCCGACTTCGCGGGCCTCGCGGCGGTCCTCGCCGCGCCGTCGGCGAACGGCGGCCGGCCCGTCGTGCTGGACGTCCGCCGGGCCTCCGAGCGGGCCGGCGGCGCGGTCGCCGGGTCGCTGCACATCCCCGTGCACCTGCTGCCCGGCCGGATCGGCGAGGTGCCGCCCGGGCCGGTCTGGGTGCACTGCGCCGGCGGCATGCGGGCGGCCATCGCGGCCTCGCTGCTGGACGCCGCCGGGCGCGAGGTGGTGGCCGTCGACGACTCCTTCGACCGTGCCGTCCGGGCCGGACTCACCGCCGCCCCACGGCGGAGCACCGGCGACGCGGAGGCCTGACGGACGGCGTCAGGGCAGCAGCACGGCCTCGATCCCGGCGACGACCACGGCGAGCCCGCGCTCGAAGCGCCGCTCGAAGTCCTCGAACAGGCCGGTGCCGGAGGCGGCGGCGAGCGGGTGCTCGGCCCCCATGGCGCGGGCCCGCTCCTCGAGGTCGTAGCCGGGGGCGCGTTCGCCCGGCAGCGGATGGACGGCCTGCTCCTCGATGACGAAGCCCACGGTGAAGGAGTAGGCGGTGAAGTAGGCCTCCACCGCGTCGTCGACCGTGAAGCCGCCGCGGACGAAGGCGCGCAGCTGCTCCTCGAAGCGGCCGGCGTGGCCGGTGTCGGTGAGGCGGGTGCCGCTGAAGACCTTGGCGCCGTCGCGGTGGCCGAGCAGGGCGCGGCGCAGGGTGCGGCAGGTGAGCAGCAGCCAGTCGCGCCAGTCGGCGTCGGGGCCGGGCGGTTCGGCGGCGGCCATCCGGCGCAGCATCTCGGTGGCCATCTCGTCGAGCAGGGCCTGCTTGTTGGCGAAGTGCCAGTACAGGGCGGGTGCCTTGACGTCGAGTTCGGTGGCGATCCGGCGCAGGGTGAGGCCCTCCAGGCCGGTCTCGTCGAGCAGGCGCAGCGCGGTGTCGACCACGCGTGCGCGTTCCAGTTTGGCCGCCACGTCCTCCACCTCCGCCGCCGGGCCCGTCCGGCCCGCACTGTGCCGCATCCGCACCCCCTTGACAATTTAACAGCGTTAAGTGGATCCTCGGCGCATCGCCACTTAACAGCGTTAAGGAGATCGGCATGCACACCGAAGTCCTGATCGTCGGCGCCGGCCCGACCGGCCTCGTCCTCGCCTGCGACCTGGCCCGCCGGGGCGTCCGGTTCCGGCTGCTGGAGCAGGCCCCCGGCCTCTTCCCCGGCTCGCGCGGCAAGGGCCTGCAGCCCCGCACCCAGGAGGTCTTCGACGACCTCGGGGTGATCGGCGCCGTCCGCGCCTGCGGCTCGCCCTACCCGCCGATGCGGTCCTGGCAGGGCACCGAGCCCGGTCCCGAGTGGGACCTGATGGAGCGCCGGCCCGCCGAGGACGGCGTGCCCTACCCGGAGGCGTGGATGCTGCCCCAGTGGCGCACCCAGGAGATCCTCCACGCCCGGCTGCTGGAGCTCGGCGGCTCGGTCGAGTTCGGCACCGGCGTGCTCGCCGTGCGGCAGGACGCGGACGGCGTCGAGGTCGACACCACCGCCGGCACCGCCACCGCCGCCTACCTGGTGGCCGCGGACGGCGGCCGCAGCACGGTGCGCCGCGCCGTCGGCATCCCGATGGCCGGCGAGACGGTCGACCCCAAGGCGGCCCTGATCGCCGACGTCCGGATCGAGGGGCTGTCCCGCGACCACTGGCACGTCTGGCGGGACGCCCCCGGCGGGGCCGCGCTGCTCTGCCCGCTGCCGGGCGGCACCGCCCGGGACTTCCAGCTGTTCGCGCAGTACGAGGAGGGCGAGCCGGACACCTCCGCCGAGGGCGTGCGGCGGACGGTCGCCGAGCGCACCGCGCTGCCGGCCTCGGCGGTCCTGGAGGTGCGCTGGGCCTCCGGCTTCCGGCCGCGTGCGGCGCTCGCCGACCGCTTCCGCAGCGGCCGGGTGTTCCTGGCCGGGGACGCGGCGCACGTGCACTCCCCGGCCGGCGGCCAGGGGCTGAACACCAGCGTGCAGGACGCCTACAACCTGGGCTGGAAGCTCGGCCGGGTGCTGCGCGACGGCGCCCCCGCCGGGCTGCTGGACAGCTACGAGTCGGAGCGGCTGCCGGTGGCGGCCGACGTACTGGAGATGAGCACCTCGCTGCACCGGGCCGGCGCGATCGGCCCCTCCGCCAAGCGCGGCCGGCACACCGAGCAGCTCGGCGTCGGCTACCGCGGCGGCCCGCTCAGCGAGGAGCGCCGCAGCGGTCTCGGCGAGGACGACCTGCAGGCCGGCGACCGGGCCCCGGACGCGGCGTGCACCGGCGCCGTCGGCGCCGGGCAGCGGCTGTTCGACGTGCTGCGCGGCCCGCACGCGACGCTGGTCGTCGCGGGTACGGCGCTGCCCGTCCCCGCCGGGCTGCCCGCGGACGTCCGCACGGCGCGGGTCGCCGAGGGCTGGGGCGAGGGCTACCTGCTCGTCCGGCCGGACGGCTACATCGGGCTCGCCACCGCGGACGAGGCCGACCTGGGCCCGTACCTGGCGGCGCTGGGCGCCGCCTGACCGGACGTCAGCAGCCCCGGCCCCAGAGCTGCTCGGAGCAGCGGGCGTAGGTGGCCCGCCAGTGCGGCCAGTGCCGGGCGGTGGCGTCGTCGCAGTCGGCGAGCAGCCGGTCGATCTGGGCCTCGTCGACACCGTCCAGCAGCCAGACCAGGGCGTCCGAGGAGGCCGGGCCGTCGGCGGCGCGCAGCAGGTCGAGGAGCTCGGGCAGGGTGCCGATCCGCGAGCCGGCGGGGAAGATCCCGGCCATCCGCGGCAGCAGCTGGCGCTCCTCGATCCGCAGGTGGGTCTCCAGCCGGGCGGCGAGCTCCTCGACCGCGTAGGCGACCGGCCAGGCGCTGGCCGGGTCCCGGGTGGCGATCCGGACCAGGGTGGTGACCCGGGTGAAGGAGTGGTCGAGGTTGTGGTGGTCGGCCTCCAGCCAGTTGAGCAGCAGGCGCAGCTCCGGCGCGAAGCGGCGCAGCAGCGGCCAGAGCCGGGTGTCCTGCTGCTCGTGGTGGCAGGTGAGCATGGCGGTCATGAAGTCCCAGTGCCGCTGCAGGGCCTGGGCGGCGGCCTCGTCACCGGGCTGCAGCAGGCGCAGGGCGTTGGGCAGCCGGGTGAGGTCGCGGCGCAGCGCCGCGTGCACCAGGCGCAGGCCGGCGAACGGGATGGGCTCGACGTCCGGCATCGGACGCTCCGCGTGCGGCTGGGCGGGGACCTGTGGCGAGTCGACGGGGAGCAGGTGACAGGACATGGCGCTCTCTTCGCGGCTGACTGGGGCTGGAACGGCTCCGGCACCGCGAGTGGTGCTCGGCCTGGGGCTCCAGCGTGCGGAAAGCCCATCAGAGTCGAATCAATGACCGATTGACGCGCAGGTCAGCGGGGTGATCGGGACGTTCGAACGATCCGGTCGATCGCCGCGGGCCCGGGCGCCGGGGTGCCCCGGCGCCCGGGCGGGCGCACTGCGGCTGGAACGGCGCGGGCCGGCGGGCTGCACCCGCCGCCGGAATGGAGTATCCCGCTCCGCGACGGCCGGCGGGGGCGGACTCGCCGAATTCGTCTACCCCGCCGTCGCGCCCGCCGGCCCCCGACGGTGCGTCAGTCCGCCTCCGGTCCGGCCAGGTTCTTGCTCAGCCACTGCAGGGTGTCGGGGATCATCTTCTTGAAGTCGGAGGTGAGGTGCTTGCCGCCGGGCTGCTCGTAGTACTCGACGGTCAGCGGCGGTGCCGCCTTCTTGACCCAGGCCTTGACCAGCCCGGTCTCGTACGCGTTGGAGCCGCCGGCGGTGGCGAGCATCCGCACGTCCGCCTTGCCCAGGGCGACCAGCTGGCCGGGGCTGTTGGCCAGGCGCTCCTGCTCGTGGCCGTGCCAGAGCGGCGAGTCGGGGTTGAAGTAGCCGTCGATCGGGACGGCCGCCTTGAACGTCTCCGGGTGCTGCAGGGCGAGCTTGGCACTGCAGAACGCGCCGGTGGAGGCACCCATCAGGCCCCAGCCGTCGCGGCCCTTCACGGTGCGGAAGTTCGCGCGGACGAAGTCCGGGATGTCCTCGGCCATCCAGGTGCCGATCTTCGGCTGGCCCGGGATGTCGGAGCACTCCAGCGCCTTGGACTCGCTGGAGTTCAGGTTCTGCACCGGCATGATCAGGATGAACGGGTGGGCCTTGCCCGCCTTGGAGAGCTCGGCGTCGATCTTCTGGATCGGCAGCTGGTTGTCCGTCCAGGTGTTGTAGCCGGCGCTCTGCCCGCCCGCGTACAGGGTGAGCACCGGGAACCCGTGCTTGGCGTACGCGGGGTCGTTGTACTGCGGCGGCAGCCAGACCCAGACCTTGCCGCTGACCCCGGACTTCGGGCCGTTCAGCGTGGTCATCATGATCGGCCCGGCCTCGGTGTCGCGGACCTTCTTCAGGTCGGCGGCCGGCCCGGTCGGCATCAGCACCTTCGAGGGCTTCGGCGGCGGCGTGGGGCTCGCGGACGCACTGGACGCGGCCGGCTTCGCCCCGTCCTGCGAGTTCGACGGCCCGCCGGAGCTCCCGCAGCCGGTCAGCGCGGCGGCCAGGGCGGCCGCGGCGGTGCCCGCGAGGAGGGTACGGGTACGGACGGCCCGGCGGCGGGCACGGGAGGGCTGCGGCTGCACGTTCGATCTCTCCGACGGTGGGACGCCCCGGGACGGCCGGACGGCCGCTGCCCCGGGCGGGGCCTGTCCGGGGCGCGGCGCAGCGGCCCCGAACACCCCGGAACGGCACGGTTGCCCGAAGGGCGAACGTCCGTGCCGTTCGTGATCCTATGACGCCGGCCCGCGCGGACCCGGTTGCGACAGGGCGGGCAACCGGCCGACCGGCGGGGATCCACCCCCGCCGGTCGGCGGGGTACGGGAGGTTGCACCAGCCGCGCACCGCCCGGACGGCCGGCGTGTTGGCGGCTCCGACGAGTGACACCGGGCGGCTCTCGGCGCGATCATCGACGGACGCCGGGAGTGCCGCGCGGCCCGGCCCGCCGGACGCCCCGGGCCACCGCCGGACCGCCGCCGGACTTCCGCCGGACTTCCGCCGAAACCGCCGCCGAACCGAGGGAGCACCCGCCGTGCCGCAGCAGATCGCCGTCGTGACCGGGGCGGGCAGCGGGATCGGCCGGGCGGTGGCCCTCGAACTGGCCGCCGCCGGCTGGGTGCCGGTGCTCGCCGGCCGCCGGGCCGGGCCTCTGCACGAGACGGCCGCACTGGCCGGCGGCGGCGCGGTCGCCGTGCCCGCCGACGTCACCGACCCCGCCTCGGTGGACGCACTGTTCGCCGAGGCCGCCGAGCGCTTCGGCCGGATCGACCTGCTGTTCAACAACGCCGGCGCCTTCGGCGCACCCACCCCGGTCGAGGACCTCGCGGTGGCGGACTGGCGGGCAGTGGTGGACCTCAACCTGACCGGCGCCTTCCTCTGCGCGCAGGCCGCCTTCCGGCAGATGAAGGCGCAGCACCCGCAGGGCGGCCGGATCATCAACAACGGCTCGATCTCCGCCCACGTGCCGCGGCCGCACTCGATCGCCTACACCGCGACCAAGCACGCCGTCACCGGCCTCACCAAGTCGCTGTCGCTGGACGGCCGGCCGTACCGGATCGCCTGCGGCCAGATCGACATCGGCAACGCCGCCACCGACATGACCGCGGCGATGGCCGCCGGGGTGCGGCAGGCGGACGGGCGGATCGCCCCCGAGCCGGTCATGGACGCGGCCGACGTCGCCCGCACCGTCCGGCACATGGCGGAGCTGCCGCTGGAGGCGAACGTGCAGTTCGCCACCGTGATGGCCACCGCGATGCCGTACATCGGGCGCGGCTAGAGGCCCGGCCTTCGGGGCTTCCGGGGGACTTCCGGGTGCGGCAGGGATCATGCCGACAGAGACATGACATGAGAGCGCTCTCGACCAGAGAGTGGCGCCGGGCGGGGAAACTGTCAACCCGTCACGTCGATCTGCGAAGGAAGAATCCGACTTCTCGGCTGATACTTCTTCAGTTATTGACACCAATCCCGGGGCGCCGGTACCACTTTCGAGAGCGCTCTCATCCAGTCATGGCAAGGCATCGCAAGGTCCCCTCCGTCCCCACCCCACGAGAGGCACCCCCATGCGGCTCAGACCACGCGTTCGGCACCTGTTCACCGCGGCCGGACTCCTCGGCCTGCTGGCCACCGGCCTGGCGGGCACGATGAACGCCGAGGCGAGCGTGCCCCCGGCCCCCTCCGGCTGGACCCAGGTGTTCGCCGACGACTTCAACGGGCCGGCCGGCTCCGGCGTCAACACCGCCGACTGGCGCTACACCACCGGCACGTCCTACCCCGGCGGCCCGGCCGGCTTCGGCACCGGCGAGATCGAGACGATGACCTCCAGCACCGCCAACGTCGCCCTCGACGGCAGCGGCAACCTGAAGATCACCCCGGTCCGGGACGGCGCGGGCAACTGGACCTCCGGCCGGATCGAGACCAACCGGTCCGACTTCCAGCCGCCGGCCGGCGGCAAGCTGCGGATCGAGTCCCGGCTGCAGATGCCGAACGTCACCGGCGCCGCGGCCAAGGGCTACTGGCCGGCCTTCTGGGCGCTCGGCGAGCCGTTCCGCGGCAACTGGTGGAACTGGCCGGGCATCGGCGAGATCGACATCATGGAGAACGTCCAGGGCCTCAACAACGTGTGGGCCACCCTGCACTGCGGCACCAGCCCGGGCGGCCCGTGCAACGAGACCACCGGCATCGGCGGCCAGCGCGCCTGCACGCCCGCCTGCCAGAGCGGCTTCCACACCTACGCGGTGGAGTGGGACCGCTCCACCAGCCCGCAGCAACTGCGCTGGTACCTGGACGGCGTGCAGTTCCACACCGTCAACTCCGACCAGGTGGACGCGACGACCTGGAACAACGCCACCGACCACGGCTTCTTCGTCATCCTCAACGTGGCCATGGGCGGTGGGTTCCCCGGCGCCTTCGGCGGCGGACCGGACGGCGGTACCGTCTCCGGCGTGCCGATGGTGGTCGACTACGTGAGCGTCTGGCAGTCCGGCGGCGGCAGCACGCCCACCCCGACCCCGACGCCCACCCCCACCACGCCGCCCGGCAACCGGGACGCCTACGGCCCGATCCAGGCCGAGTCCTTCAACGCCCAGTCCGGCACCGCCACCGAGACCTGCAGCGAGGGCGGTCAGGACATCGGCTGGCTGGCCAACGGCGACTGGGCCCAGTACAAGGGCGTCAACTTCGGCTCCACCCCGGCCCGCCAGTTCCTCGCCCGGGTCGCCTCCGGCGCCGGCGGCGGGGTCAGCGGCCTGGTGGAGGTCCGCCTCGACAGCCGCAGCAACGCACCGATCGGCTCCTTCGCGGTCGGCGACACCGGCGGCTGGCAGAACTGGCGCACCGTCCCCGCCAACATCTCCGCGGTGACGGGCACCCACGACGTCTACCTCACGTTCACCAGCGGCCAACCGGCCGACTTCGTCAACGTGAACTGGTTCGACTTCGGCCACTGACCCCGCAGCCCCACGGCCGCGCTCCGGCCCGCCGCGCCCCCCCCCCCCCCCGGGCCGAGGGCGCTCCCGACACGGCCGGCGGGATCGGGAGCGCCGTGGTCCCGGCGGGTGTCCGCGCCGATGTGACGCAGGCTCGGGAACGGGGTGCGGCCCGACCCCGGCATCCCTGTCGTCATGCGGCTCGCC
>NZ_JBEYFP010000066.1:0-19503 GCF_040634455.1 Kitasatospora sp. NPDC007106 | reverse complement strand
GGCGGACCGCAGGGCCCGGGTGCACCGAACCGGCCGCAGGGGCCTGGCGGCGGCCACCGCCCGCAGGGCCCGGCCGACGGCACCGGTCGGCCGCGGCCCCGTGCCGCCGAGCGTCCGGGCGGCGGGGAGCACCCCGCGTCCGCACCCCGGAGCGGCTTCTCCCCCGACGAGACCATGGCCCTGCGCGTCCCGCCGCCGCCCGGCGGCCGCGGCGGCCTGCCCCCGCAGCGCCGCTCACCCGAGTCCTCGGCGCCCGGCCGCCCCCAGCCCGGGCCGGCGGCCGCACAGCGCACCGCCGAGCGGCCGTCCTTCGACGAGCCCGCGCACGACCGGGCCGCCGAGGCCGGCTGGACGGCCCCGCCCGACACGGGCCGCAGCGCCCTGCCCCGGCACGAGGAGACCCTCAAGCTCCGCGTCCCGGACGAGCTCGCCGCGCTCGCCAAGGCCTTCGACGCCCAGTACGCCCGGCCGCCGGGCACCCCCGCGGAGGACGAGGAGGAGGCCGCCCCCGAGCAGAAGCCCGCCCGCTCCGGCGGCGGCCGCGACCGCTACCTCGACCTGCTGCGAGGCCTGGCCCTCGTCCGCGTCGTGCTGTACCACAACTTCAGCTGGGCCTGGCTGCCGCTGGTCTTCCCGTCCATGGGCGTGATGTTCGCGCTGGCCGGCTCGCTGATGGCCCGTTCGCTGAAGCGGCCCGCGCTGACCGTCATCCGCGGCCGACTGCGCCGCCTGCTGCCGCCGATGTGGCTGTTCGGCGTCGTGGTGATGACCCTGTGGATCCTGGACGGCTGGGGCCCGGACGCCGAGGGCCACCCGAACTGGTGGTGGGGCAAGCTCGCCTTCTGGATCCTGCCGGTGAGCACTCCGCCCTACCCCCAGGGGGACCTGCCGGGCTTCGGACTCATGGAGGACAGCTGGGGCACCCAGGTCGGCGTCCCGCTCTGGTACCTGCGCGCCTACCTCTGGTACGTGCTGCTGTCGCCGCTGATGCTGCGCGCCCTGCGCCGCTTCCCGCTGGTGACGGTGCTCACCCCGCTGGTGCTGACCTTCTTCTCCGGCCTGCTCCCGGAGGACGGCCGGATCTGGGAGACCTGGTCCGACTTCACGATCTTCGGCTCCTGCTGGATCCTCGGCATGGCCCACAACGAGGGCCTGCTCAAGAAGCTCCCGCAGTACGTCGCCCCCTCGGTGGCACCGATGATCATGGTCGCCGGGTACTGGTGGTACGTCAGCCGGCCGGTGCTCGACCCGACCGACGTCGGCGACCTGGAGGGCGTGCCGATCGCCCAGGCCGTCTGGTCCTTCGGCTACGTGCTGCTGCTGCTCCACCTCAGCCCCTCGTGGGAGCAGTGGCCGCGACGCCTGGAACCGTTCAACGGCATCGTCAGCCTGCTGAACGCCCGGGCCGTCAGCGTCTACCTCTGGCACACCCTCGCCCTGGAGCTGTCCGTCCCGGTGATCGACCAGCTCTGGCGGGTCGACTACCTCGCCGACAACTGGGGTTCGGTGCTCGGCAGCCCCTATCCGCAGCTCTTCGCGGCGATCCCGCTGATCGGGTTGTTCGTCCTCTGCTTCGGCTGGATCGAGGACGTCGCGGCGAAACGCTCGCCACGGCTCTTCCCGTATCCCCGCAAGGCCCGCGGAAAACGGCGGGCCGCAGCCTGACGACCGCGGCCCGGTCGCGCGCCGCCCCGCACGGGCGGCCCGCGGTCGGGCCGCGGTCGGTGATCGGATAAGGGCAATCTAGGATGAAGCGGTGTTCACCCCCACCGCACTCCTCGCCGACCGCTGGCACCCGACGGCCGCGACCGTCCGCCGGGCGGCGCTGTCCGCCCTGGTGATGAGCGTGGTCATCGTGCTCACCGGCGGCGCCGTACGGCTCACCGCCTCCGGCCTCGGCTGCACCACCTGGCCGCGCTGCACCGGCGAGAGCATCACGCCGACGCCCGAGATGGGCATCCACGGCGTCATCGAGTTCACCAACCGGATGCTCACCTACGTGCTGTGCGCGGCGATCGCCTGGGCCACCCTGGCCGCGCGCTGCGCCACGCCGTGGCGCCGCTCGCTCACCCGGCTCGGCTGGGCGCAGTTCTGGCTGGTCATGAGCAACGCCGTGATCGGCGGCATCACCGTGCTCACCGGCCTGAACCCGTACGTGGTGGCGGTGCACATGGTCGCCGCGATGGGCCTGGTCTGGGTCGCCGTGCTGATGTGGGAGCGCACCGCGGAGGGCGACGGCACCCCCGAACTCCTGGTGCCGCGGCCGCTGCAGCAGCTGTCGTACGTCCTCGTCACCGTGGTCGGCCTGCTGGTCGCGGCCGGCACCCTGGTCACCGGCGCGGGCCACCACCCCGGCTCCTCCAGCGACGTCTGGCGCATCCCGATCGACTACGATCGGCTCGCCCAGGCCCACGCCGACCTGGCCTTCCTGTCGATCGGTCTGACGCTGGCGGCGATGTTCGTGCTCGCCGCGGTGAAGGCCCCGCGGGCGGCCCGGGCGCGGGTCCGGGACCTGCTGGTCGTGCTGCTGCTGCAGGGCGTCCTCGGCTTCGTCCAGTACTTCACCGACGCCCCCGAGATCATGGTCGGCCTGCACATGCTGGGCGCCGCCCTCACCTGGGCCGCCGCCCTCCGCATCCCGCTGGCCCTGCGCACCCGCCCCGCCACCGACCCGGCCCCCGTCCCCGCCCAGCTGGTGCCCGCGAGCTGACGCCCAGGGGCGGCCACCCAGGGGCGCGTGGAACTGCGCAATCCGGGTGCGGCCGTCCCTGCTGAACAGGGCTCACAACAAGACAGGGGCGCGGGGAACTGCGCGAATCGGAAGGCCGCCGTCGGCCTCTCCCGTCTCGCGCGGTTCCCCGCGCCCCTGGGCGGTTCTCCGCAGGCCTCAGATCTGGATGCCGGCCATCCGCTTCCACTCGTAGGCACTGGTCTTCACCTTCAGGCCGAGCTCGCCCTCGAAGGTGTCGTGCAGGGTGACGCCGGCGAGCTGCGCCGCACGCTGCCCGATGGCGTAGGTCGGGGCGACCTGGTCGCCCCAGGTGCCGTCCGCACCGACGAGCACGATCCGGGTGGCGGTGCGGCCGACGTACTCGACGACGCCGTCCGCGCTGCCGCCGTGCTGGTTCGCGAAGGCGGTGATGTGCTTGGCGATGCGCTTGGCGCGCCGCTCGGCGCGCGCGTCCTGCGCGGTGGGGGTGGCGGTCTCTGCGCTGGTCATGCCCGCATGCTACCGAGCGGTAGAACGCGTGGCGACGGCGGCGAGGTGTGCGGCGGGCCACACCGGCGCCCCCTACCCTGGCGGGATGACCTTCGATGGCTGGCCGGCCGAGGCGCTCGAGTTCTACGAGCAGCTGGAGGCCGACAACTCCAAGACCTTCTGGACGGCGCACAAGGACCGCTACGAGCAGTCCGTCCGGGCCCCGACGGCCGACCTGCTGGACGCCCTGGAGGACGAGTTCGGCCCAGGAAAGATCTTCCGTCCGAACCGCGACGTCCGGTTCAGCGCCGACAAGTCGCCGTACAAGACGCACATCGGCGCCTTCCTGGAGGCCGGCGGCTACATCCAGCTCTCGGCGGACGGCCTGGCCTGCGGCAACGGCATGTACCAGCTGGCGACGGACCAGCTGCGCCGCTACCGGGAGGCGGTCGCGGAGGACGTCACCGGCGCCGAGCTGGAGCGGGTGATCGCCTCGGTCGAGGCGGCCGGGCCCTCGGTGGTCGGCCGGGACCCGCTGAAGTCGGCGCCCCGCGGCTACCCCAAGGACCATCCGCGGATCGGGCTGCTGCGGAACAAGGGCCTGATCGCCTGGCAGGAGTGGGAGCCCGCCGCCTGGCTGGGCACCGCGCAGGCGTACGGGCGGATCGCCGGCTTCCTGCGCGCCTCCCGCCCGCTCAAGGACTGGCTGGACGGGCACGTCGGCCCGAGCGAGCTCCCGCCGCGCTGACACCGGCTCAGCCGCCCGACACTCCTGTCCGTACCCTGGCCGCCCCGCACCGCCTCTGGTAGACCTGCCGCATGCAGCCCTCCCGAGGTGACGCGAACACGCCCGACTCCCCCGTCCGCGGCCGCTACGACGTCGTCGTGGTCGGCGGCGGCCACAACGGCCTGGTGGCCGCCGCCTACCTGGCCCGGGCCGGCCGCAGCGTGCTGGTGCTGGAGCGGCTCGGCCGCACCGGCGGGGCCGCGGTCTCCACCGAGGCCTTCCCCGGTGTCGCCGCCCGGCTCTCCCGGTACTCGTACCTGGTGAGCCTGCTGCCGCAGAAGATCGTCGACGAGCTGGGGCTGCACTTCGCGG
The DNA here is from genome assembly GCF_040634455.1 of Kitasatospora sp. NPDC007106. Classification (NCBI taxonomy): domain Bacteria; kingdom Bacillati; phylum Actinomycetota; class Actinomycetes; order Kitasatosporales; family Streptomycetaceae; genus Kitasatospora; species Kitasatospora sp. NPDC007106. Next base: position 15,205 of record NZ_JBEYFP010000066.1, on the reverse strand, counting down.
TGCGGCCCCGGCGGATCTCCTCGTACACGCCGGCCGTGCGCGGCGGGCGCCCGACCGGGCTGCTGGTGGACCGGGCGGACGACTCCCGCACCGCCGCGTCCTTCCGCGCCCTGACCGGCTCCGACCGGGAGTACGCGGCCTGGCAGGAGTTCTACGGGCGGACCACCCGGGTCGCCGAGCGGGTCTTCCCGTCCCTCACCGAGCCGCTGCCCACCCGCGCGGAGCTGCGGCGGCGGATCGACGACCCGGCCGTCTGGGAGGCGCTGTTCGAGCGGCCGATCGGCGAGGCCGTGGAGGGCGCCTTCGCCGACGACCTCGTCCGCGGCGTGGTCCTCACCGACGCCCTGATCGGCACCTTCACCCACGCCCACGACCCGGGGCTGGCGCAGAACCGCTGCTTCCTCTACCACGTGATCGGCGGCGGCACCGGCGACTGGAACGTGCCGGTGGGCGGCATGGGTGCGCTCACCGACGCGCTGGCGGACGCCGCCCGGGCGGCCGGCGCCGAGATCCGCACCGGCTGCGAGGCCACCGCGATCGACCCGGGCACCGCCGGCGGCGCCGCCGAGGTCGTCTTCCGGCACGACGGCCGCGAGCACCGGGTGGGCGCCAAGGCGGTGCTGTGCAACGCCGCCCCGCAGACCCTCGCCCGGCTGCTCGGCGAGGCGCCGCCGGAGCCCGCCCCGGAGGGCTCCCAGCTGAAGGTCAACATGCTGCTGCGCCGACTGCCCCGGCTGAGGGACACCGCGGTGGACCCGCGGGACGCCTTCGCCGGCACCCTGCACCTGGCGGAGTCGTACACCGAGCTGGAGACCGCCTACCGGCAGGCCGCCGAGGGCCGGACGCCCGCGCCGGCGCCGTCCGAGATCTACTGCCACTCGCTGACCGACCCGTCGATCCTGGGCCCGGAGCTCGCCGCGCAGGGCTTCCACACGCTCACCCTGTTCGGGGTGCACCAGCCGGCCCGGCTGTTCGCCGACGACCCGGAGAAGGCCCGGGCGGCGGCGCTGGAGGCGGTGCTCGCACCGTTGCAGGAGTGCCTGGACGAGCCGCTGGCCGACTGCCTGGCGGTGGACGGCGAGGGCCGGCCCTGCATCGAGGCGAAGAGCCCGCTGGACCTGGAGGCCGACCTGGGCCTGCCGGGCGGCAACATCTTCCACCGCGAGCTGGCCTTCCCCTGGGGCGAGGACCCGGCCGACCGCTGGGGCGTCGCCACCGCCCACCCGAACGTGCTGCTCTGCGGGGCCGGCGCGGTGCGCGGCGGCGGGGTCAGCGGGATCCCCGGGCACAACGCCGCGATGGCCGTCCTCGGCCGCTAGCCGCAGGAGCGCGACAAGGACAGCGGGAACGACGGAGCCCCGGGGCGCAGGCCCCGGGGCTCCGGTCGGTGTCGGGCGCTCGCCGTCACTTGACGAACGGGTCCACCGCGATGACCACGAAGAGCAGGGTCAGGTAGGTGATGGACCAGTGGAAGAGGCGCATCTCCTTGAGCTTGGCGCCGACGACCCCGGCCTTGGCGCGGGCGTGCAGGCCGTGCGCCTCCTTCAGCCAGAACCCGCCGAGCAGCACCGCGGAGACCGGGTACAGCCAGCTGGTGTGGCCGAGCGGCCACAGGGTCAGCGAGACGGCGACCATCACCCAGGAGTAGGCGACGATCTGCCGGGCGACGGCCAGGTTGCCCTTGATGACGGGGAGCATCGGCACGCCGGCCTTGGCGTAGTCCTCGCGGACCTTCATCGACAGCGGCCAGTAGTGCGGCGGCGTCCAGAAGAAGATCACCAGGAAGAGCACCAGCGCGGACCAGGAGAGCGAGTTCGTCACCGCGGCCCAGCCGACGAACACCGGCATGCAGCCGGCGATGCCGCCCCAGACGATGTTCTGGGCCGTGCGGCGCTTCAGGCCGAGGGTGTAGACGAAGACGTAGAACAGCAGCGCGGCCAGCGCCAGCGCCGAGGAGAGCGCGTTGACCAGCAGGCCCAGCCAGAGGGTCGAGCCGATCGCCAGCGCGATGCCGAAGACCAGCGCCTCGCGCGGGGACACCATGCCGGTGACGATCGGCCGCCGCTCGGTACGGGACATCACCGCGTCGATGTCGCGGTCGATGTACATGTTGAGGGCGTTGGCGCCACCCGCGGAGAGGTAGCCGCCGACCACGACCTTGACGACCAGCCACGGGTCGGGTACACCGTGCTGCGCCAGGAACATCACCGGGACGGTGGTGATCAGCAGCAGCTCGATGATCCGCGGCTTGGTCAGTGCGACGAATGCGCCGACACGGGCCCCGAACGGCCGGTGCGCAGGCGTCGCCCCGACCGCCCCGGCGGGGCGGGATTCGACGGCGGTCACGAACACCCCAACTCACGATGAACTTCCACAGGCGTCCTCTGGGCCCGTGGGCTCCGGTGCGTCCGCGCTGCGCGTACCACGCCACCTTAGACGCTCCATATGTCCCGTCCCGCCCCGGGGTGCCCCGGCGAGCCGGAGCCGCACACCCGCGGGTGAATCGCCGCAGCTCGCACCGGACGGGCGCGGCCCGCCCGTCTTGCCCCTCGGACGAGCGGACCGTTCGCGTCCGGGTGAGGGTAGGACAGAGCCCGCGAAGCCCTTCGGGAATGCCGATAGCGCCACCCCGGTTGCCCCGGCACGCAAGGTGAGGCCCCTTGTGAGCGGTAGGCTCGCACAGAGAAGCGGGATCAACCCTCCGTGACCGGCACCAGCGAACGTCAGGACCACAGCGACGTGGCCGACCGGTCCCCTTCACGGGGTCACTCTTCACCACCAGGAAGGAGCCCTGAGACAGGGTGAGCACCACGCCGACGAACGCATTCGAATGGACCGAACTGGACCAGCGGACCGTCGACACGGCCCGCGTCCTCGCGATGGATGCCGTGCAGAAGGTGGGCAACGGGCACCCAGGCACCGCGATGTCGCTGGCCCCGGCTGCATACGTGATCTTCCAGCGCTTCCTGCGGCACGACCCGACCGACCCCGCCTGGGTCGGCCGCGACCGCTTCGTCCTCTCCCCCGGGCACACGTCGCTGACTCTCTACACCCAGCTCTACCTCTCGGGCTACGGTCTGTCCCTGGACGACCTGAAGGCCTTCCGGGTCGCGGGCAGCCGCACCCCGGGCCACCCCGAGCACGGCCACACCGCGGGCGTCGAGACGACCACCGGTCCGCTCGGCCAGGGCGTCGCCAACGCGGTCGGCATGGCGATGGCCGCCCGCTACGAGCGCGGCCTGTTCGACCCGGAGGCCGCGGAGGGCGAGTCCCCCTTCGACCACACCGTCTGGGCCATCGTCTCCGACGGCGACCTGGAGGAGGGCATCTCCGCGGAGGCGTCCTCGCTGGCCGGCCACCAGAAGCTGGGCAACCTCGTCGCGCTCTACGACGACAACCACATCTCCATCGAGGGCGACACCGAGACGGCCTTCTCCGAGGACGTCCTCGCCCGCTACGAGGCGTACGGCTGGCACGTCCAGCGGATCACGCCGAAGTCCGACGGCGACGTCGACGTGCACGCGCTGGCCACCGCGCTGGCCGCCGCCAAGGCCGAGACCGAGCGCCCGTCGATCATCGCGATGCGCACCATCATCGCCTGGCCGGCCCCGAACGCCCAGGACACCGCCAAGGCGCACGGCTCCGCGCTCGGCGACGCCGAGATCGCCGCCACCAAGAAGGTGCTCGGCTTCTCGCCGGAGAAGACCTTCGAGGTCACCGAGCAGGTCATCGAGCACGCCCGCCAGGTGGTGCACCGTGGCAAGGCCGCCCGCGCCGAGTGGGAGGCCTCCTTCCACGCGTGGCGCGCGGCCAACCCGGAGCGCGCCGCCGAGTTCGACCGGATCCAGATCGGCGAGCTGCCCGACGGCTGGGAGAAGGCGATCCCGGTCTTCCCGGCCGGCAAGGACGTCGCCACCCGCAAGGCCTCCGGCGACACCCTCAAGGCGGTCGGCCGGCACGTTCCGGAGCTGTGGGGCGGTTCGGCGGACCTCGCCGAGTCCAACCTCACCACCATCGACGAGGACTCCTCCTTCCTCCCGGCGAGCAACCCGCTGAAGACCGCCTCGCCGTACGGCCGGACGATCCACTTCGGCATCCGCGAGCACGCCATGGGCGCGATCATGAACGGCATCGCGCTGCACGGCCGCACCCGCATCTACGGCGGCACCTTCCTGGTGTTCTCCGACTACATGCGCCCGGCGGTGCGCCTCGCCGCGCTGATGAAGCTGCCCGTCACCTACGTGTGGACGCACGACTCCATCGGCCTCGGCGAGGACGGCCCGACCCACCAGCCGGTCGAGCACCTGGCCGCGCTGCGCGCCATCCCCGGCCTCTCGGTCGTCCGCCCCGGCGACGCCAACGAGACCGCCGTCGTCTGGCGCACGATCCTGGAGCGGCAGACCAGCCGCCCCGGCCCGGTCGGCCTGGCGCTCACCCGCCAGGGCGTGCCCACCTTCGACCGCGAGGTGTTCCACTCCGCCGAGGGCGCGGCCAAGGGCGGCTACGTGCTGGCCGAGGCCTCCGGCGCCTCGCCGAAGGTCATCCTGATCGGCACCGGCTCCGAGGTGCAGCTCGCCGTCCAGGCCCGCGAGGCCCTGGAGGCGGACGGCATCCCGACCCGCGTCGTGTCGATGCCGTCGATCGAGTGGTTCAACGAGCAGGACCAGGCGTACCGCGACAGCGTGCTGCCGCCGAACGTCCGTGCCCGGGTCTCGGTCGAGGCGGGCATCGCCCAGGGCTGGCGCGAGCTGGTCGGCGACGCCGGCCGGATCATCGGCCTGGAGCACTTCGGTGCCTCCGCCGACTACAAGGTGCTGTACCAGGAGTTCGGCCTGACCGCCGACGCCGTGGCCAACGCCGCCCGCGCCTCGCTCCGCACGGTCGAGGCCGTCTCCCGCTAGCAGTGCCTCCGGGCCGGGTGTCCGACCGCACATCGGACGCCCGGCCTGTCTGACGACCCCACAGCAGACGTACGAAAAAAGAGGATGTAGCACCATGACTGACGCTCTGAAGCGCCTCAGCGACGAAGGCGTGGCGATCTGGCTGGACGACCTCAGCCGCGAGCGGCTCAACAGCGGCAACCTGGCCGAGCTGGTGCAGGAGAAGCACGTCGTCGGCGTCACCACCAACCCGACCATCTTCCAGAAGGCGATCGGCGGCGGCAGCGCGGCCTACGACGGCCAGCTGAACGACCTGGCCGTCCGCAAGGTCACCGTGGACGAGGCCGTCCGGATGATCACCACCTCGGACGTCCGCGACGCGGCCGACGTGCTGCGCCCGGTCTACGACGCCTCGAACGGCCGCGACGGCCGGGTCTCCATCGAGGTCGACCCGCGCCTGGCGCACGAGACCGCCGCCACGATCGCCGAGGCCAAGCAGCTGTGGTGGCTGGTGGACCGCCCGAACGTGTTCATCAAGATCCCCGCCACCGAGGCCGGCCTGCCCGCCATCACCGAGGTCATCGCCAAGGGCATCAGCGTCAACGTCACGCTGATCTTCTCGCTCGAGCGGTACCGCGCCGTGATGGACGCCTACCTCTCCGGCCTGGAGAAGGCCAAGGCCGCCGGCCTCGACCTCTCGCAGATCGAGTCGGTCGCCTCCTTCTTCGTCTCCCGCGTGGACACCGAGATCGACAAGCGCCTCGACAAGGTCGGCGGCGACGCCAAGGAGCTGCGCTCCAAGGCCGGTGTGGCCAACGCCCGCCTCGCCTACCAGGCGTACGAGGAGGTCTTCGGCCCGGTCGACGCCAAGCGCGACGGCTCGGACCGCTGGAAGGCCCTGGAGGCCGCCGGCGCCAAGCCGCAGCGCCCGCTCTGGGCGTCCACCGGCGTCAAGGACCCGAACCTGCCGGACACCCTCTACGTGACCGAGCTGGCCGCCCCCGGCACCGTCAACACCATGCCGGAGGCCACCCTCAACGCCACCGACGACCACGGCGTGGTCACCGGCGACGCCATCACCCCGAACTACGGCGACGCCAAGGCCGTGATGGACGCCGTCGCCGCGGCCGGCGTCGACTACGACGACGTCGTCCAGCTGCTGGAGGACGAGGGCGTCGAGAAGTTCGAGGCCTCCTGGAAGGAACTGCTGGACACGGTCGCGGCCTCGCTCGCCGCGCACGGCGACCAGAACTGACACGACTGCTCACGACCAAGCGCACGGAGAGCGGAGCCAACACCAGTGAGCAACACCCCTGCTTTTCCCGATGTCGAGGGGGCCGAGGTCGGGCAGGGTGACCCCCTGCTGCCCTCCAACCCGCTGCGCGATCCGGCGGACCGCCGGCTGCCGAGGATCGCCGGGCCGTCCGGCCTGGTGATCTTCGGCGTCACCGGCGACCTGTCGCGCAAGAAGCTCATGCCGGCCGTCTACGACCTCGCCAACCGCGGACTGCTGCCGCCGGGCTTCTCGCTCGTCGGCTTCGCCCGCCGCGAGTGGGAGGACGAGGACTTCGCGCGGGAGGTGCACGACGCGGTCAAGGAGCACGCGCGCACGCAGTTCCGCGAGGAGGTCTGGCAGCAGCTCGCCAAGGGCATGCGGTTCGTCCAGGGCGACTTCGGCGACGACGAGGCCTTCGACACCCTGCGGAAGACCATCGAGGACCTCGACCGGGCCCAGGGCACGGGCGGCAACTTCGCCTTCTACCTGTCGGTGCCGCCGAAGTTCTTCCCCACCGTCGTCCAGCAGCTCAAGAAGCACGGTCTGACCGACCCGCCGAAGGGCTCCTGGCGCCGCGCGGTGATCGAGAAGCCGTTCGGCCACGACCTGGAGAGCGCCCAGGAGCTGAACCGGATCGTCCACGAGGTCTTCCCCCGGGACGAGGTCTTCCGGATCGACCACTACCTGGGCAAGGAGACCGTCCAGAACATCCTGGCGCTCCGCTTCGCCAACCAGATGTTCGAGCCGATCTGGAACCGGTCGTACGTCGACCACGTGCAGATCACCATGGCCGAGGACATCGGCATCGGCGGCCGCGCCGGCTACTACGACGGCATCGGCTCGGCCCGCGACGTCATCCAGAACCACCTGCTCCAGCTGATGGCGCTCACCGCCATCGAGGAGCCCGCGTCCTTCCACCCCAAGGCCCTGGTCGCCGAGAAGCTCAAGGTGCTCAGCGCCGTGAAGCTCCCCGCCGACCTCGGCAAGCACACCGTGCGCGGCCAGTACGCGTCCGGCTGGCAGGGCGGCGAGGAGGTCGTCGGCTACCTGGACGAGGACGGCATCAACCCCGAGTCCAAGACCGACACCTACGCGGCGATCAAGCTGGAGATCAACAACCGGCGCTGGGCCGGCGTCCCGTTCTACCTGCGGACGGGCAAGCGCCTCGGCCGCCGGGTGACCGAGATCGCGGTCGTCTTCCAGCGGGCCCCGTACCTGCCGTTCGACTCCTACGCCACCGAGGAGCTGGGGCAGAACGCCCTGGTCATCCGGGTGCAGCCGGACGAGGGCGTCACCGTGCGGTTCGGCTCCAAGGTGCCCGGCACCGCGCTGGAGGTCCGCGACGTCACGATGGACTTCGCCTACGGCGAGTCCTTCACCGAGTCCAGCCCGGAGGCGTACGAGCGCCTGATCCTCGACGTGCTGCTCGGCGACGCCAACCTCTTCCCGCGGCACCAGGAGGTCGAGCTCTCCTGGCAGATCCTCGACCCGATCGAGCAGTACTGGGACGCCCACGACAAGCCCGCGCAGTACGCGGCCGGGACCTGGGGCCCGATCGAGGCCGACGAGATGCTCGCACGAGACGGCAGGAGCTGGCGCCGGCCATGAAGATCGACCTGACCCACACCACCTCCGGCAGGATCAACGCGGCGCTGATGGACGCCCGCCGGGCCAGCGGCTCCACCGCGGCCGGCATGGTCCTGACCCTGGTGATCGTGACCGACGAGGGTAGCGCCTACGACGCCCTCAAGGCCGCCAACGACGCCTCCCGCGAGCACCCCTCGCGCACCCTGGCGGTCATCAAGCGGGCCGGACGCTCGCCGCGCGCCCGGGCCGAGACCCGCCTCGACGCCGAGATCCTGGTCGGCAGCGACGCCGGCTCCGGCGAGACGGTCGTCCTGCGCATGCACGGCGAGCTCGCCGCGCACGCCCAGTCCGTTGTCCTGCCGCTGCTGCTGCCGGACGCCCCGGTCGTCGTCTGGTGGCCGGACAACGCCCCGCTGCACCCGGCGAATGACCCGCTCGGCGCGCTCGCCCAGCGCCGGATCACCGACGCGGTCACCGCCGAGTCCCCGGTCGGCCAGCTCGCCCAGCGGGCGGCCAGCTACACCCCCGGCGACACCGACCTCGCCTGGACCCGCATCACCGGCTGGCGCTCCATGCTGGCCGCCGCGCTCGACCAGCGGCCCGCCACGATCACCGGCGCGGTCGTCGAGGGCGAGTCGTACAACCCCAGCGTCGAGCTGCTCGGCCTGTGGATGACCAACCGGCTGCGGGTGCCGGTCGAGCGGATCGTCACCGGCGGCCCCGGCATCACCGCCGTCCGGCTGCGCACCCAGGACGGCGAGATCGTCCTGGACCGTCCCGACGGCCTGATGGGCACGCTGTCCATGCCCGGCTCGCCGGACCGGATGGTCGCGCTCAAGCGCCGCGACACCGCCGAGCTCATCGCGGAGGAGCTGCGCCGGCTCGACCCGGACGACATCTACGCGTCGGCCGTCCGCACCCCGGTGGACCGGCTGCGCGAGAAGCTGCCCGCGGAGCCCGCTCCGTCGACCGAGGCCGTCCCGGCCGATGTCGCGGCCCCTGCCCGGGTCACCGCCAAGCTGCCGGACGCCGAGCCGGCGGCCGCGGAGCCGGCCGGTCCCGTGCCGGCCGGCCCCGAGCCGACGGATGCCGAGCCGACGCCGAAGAAGCCGTCCGCCAAGAAGGCCGCCCCGCGCAAGCGGAGCACCTCGTGACGGCGGCGACCCCGCAGCTGGTGGTGCACCGGGACAAGGAGCTGATGGCGCAGGCCGCGGCGGCCCGGCTGATCACCCGCATCGTGGACGCCCAGTCCGCCCGCGGCACCGCCTCGGTGGTGCTGACGGGCGGGCGGAACGGCAACGCCCTGCTGGCCGCGATCGCCGCCTCCCCGGCGCGCGACGCGGTCGACTGGGCGCGGCTCGACCTCTGGTGGGGCGACGAGCGCTTCGTCCCCGCCGGCGACCCGGACCGCAACGCCGTCCAGGCCCGTGCCGAACTGCTCGACGGCGTCCCGCTGGACCCGGCCCGGGTGCACGAGATGCCGGCCTCGGACGGCCCGGACGGCTCGGACGTCGAGGCGGCCGCCGCCCGGTACGCCGAGGAGCTCGCCCGGGCCGCCGGGCCCGGCGAGCACGCCGGGGTGCCGGCCTTCGACGTGCTGCTGCTCGGCGTCGGCCCGGACACCCACGTCGCCTCGCTCTTCCCGGAGCACCCCGGTGTCCGGGAGAAGGAGCTGACCGTGATCGGCGTCCGCGGGGCGCCGAAGCCGCCGCCCACCCGGATCTCGCTCACCCTCCCGGCGATCCGGGCGGCCCGTGAGGTCTGGCTGCTCGCCGCCGGCGAGGACAAGGCGGGGGCGGTCTCCCTCGCCCTGCGCGGCCCCGGGGAGCTCCAGGCACCCGCCTCCGGCGCGTACGGCACCGCCCGGACCCTCTGGCTGCTCGACCGCTCCGCGGCGGCCGAGCTGCCGCCCCAGCTGTACCCGCCCGCCTCGGCCTGACCGGGCCCGCGGCACACGCCTGCGCCCCGCCGGACGTCCTGTCCGGCGGGGCGCACGTGCGTACGGGGTCGGGCGGCGGCCGGGGTCAGACGGCGGCCGGGGCGGGCGCCCGCTCCTCGGCGGCCGGGCCGGCCTCCGGCGCGGGCGGGGTCGGCCCGCCCGCGGCACCCCGGGCGTCCAGCCGCTTGATCAGCTTCCGGCCGAGGACGATCATCGGCTGCTCGACCCGGTGGTACAGCACGTCCGCCGCGAACAGCGCGACGACCGCCACCGCGAGACCCGCGGCCGGCGAGCCGTGGTGCAGCTTCGGTGCCATGCCGAAGACCGCGGACGCGGCCACCGCCTGCACCAGGTAGAGGCCGTACGAGCGCTCGCCGACGAAGACCAGCGGGCGGCGGGAGAGCAGCCAGCGCCCGGCTCCCGGGCCGAGCAGCGAGGGCAGCAGCAGTGCCACGCCCACGCCGTAGACCACGACGGCGTGGCGCTCGCCGTGCAGGGCCGCGGTGAGCCGGGGCACCGACAGGTGCAGCACCAGGAACGCGGCGCCCACCACCGCCCCGGCCACCGGATGGGTCAGCGGGGCGAGCAGGGCGAACCCGCGGCGGCTGTGCAGGACGAGGGCCAGCAGCGCGCCGGTCATCAGCACCGTGTAGTGGACGGCCAGTGACTCCCACGCCGCCGAGAACGGCACCAGCAGCACCGCGATGCCGAGCAGCGCCACCGGGATCCGCAGCCGGAGCGCGACCGCGCCGGCCAGGATCAGCGCCAGCGGCCAGACCAGGTAGAACTTCTGCTCGATGCCGATCGTCCAGGAGTGGAAGAACGGCGTGTCGGCGGCCAGGTCGTACTCGTTGAGGAAGGTCGCGTAGTGCGTCAGGTGGCCGCGGAGCAGCTTCCAGCCCTGGCCGTTGTGGTACTGGGTGACCGCGGTCGCCGCCAGCACCACGTAGTAGAGGGGCATGATGCGGAAGATCCGGCGCAGGTAGAAGTCGCGCAGGGATATCCGGCCGGTCCGGTCCCGTTCGCGGAGCATCAGCGTGGTGATCAGGAAGCCGGACACCACGAAGAAGACGTGCACCCCGATCCAGCCGGAGAGGAACGCCGCACGCGGCCCCGCGAAGTGGAAGAACACCACGATCACCGCGGCGAAGGCGCGCAGACCGTCGAGCGCGTCGAACCTGCGCATCCCCAGGAACTCGGCGTGGGTCAGCTTGCGCACGGGGTCACTCCAGTCGGTGGTACGGGGGACGGCTCGCTCGGAACAGCCCGAAGGGCGCCGCCGTCACCGGCGGCGCCCTTCGTGTTGCTTCCTCAGATCTCGCCGCGGAGCTTGGCCAGCGCCTCGGCGAGGATCGCCTCGCCGTCGGCGTCGGTACGGCGCTCGCGCACGTACGCGAGGTGGGTCTTGTAGGGCTCGTTGCGGGCCGGGGCCGGGGGGTTGTGCTCGTCCTGGCCTGCCGGGAACCCGCAGCGCGGGCAGTCCCAGGTCTCCGGGATCGCCGCTTCGGCGGCGAAACTGGGGCGCGTCTCGTGCTTGTTCGCGCACCAGAAGGAGATCCGGTTACGGGGGGCGGACTCGCCGCGCTCCGCCTCGCCCATGGGGCCTGCGCCGACTCTGCTTCCTCGGATGGCGTTGCCACTTGCCACGGTTGGACTCCCTGCGTGCTGGTGCCGCCCGGCCGCGGCTGTGCGGACGGTGGCGAAGTCGTCCTAGTGTAAGCGGGAGTTAAAGCTCTGCCACCACCGCCTGCCGAACCGGGCTGCGACCGGCCCGCGGAGGGCCGGACGGGACGTCTGCTACTTGTACTTGAGCAGCAGGCTCAGCACCACGATGCAGGCGAACCAGGCGAGGCCCACCAGGATCGTGATGCGGTCGAGGTTCCGCTCGGCCACCGCGGAGCCACCGCCGGTGGACATCGCGCCACCGCCGAACATGTCGGACAGGCCGCCGCCCTTCCCCTTGTGCAGCAGCACCAGGAGGATCATCAGCAGGCTGAAGATGATCAGGGCAATCGAGAACCCGAGAACCACGGCGGGACCAACTCTCTCGTATCTTCGGCGAAGGGGCCGGGCCGCGTGGAAGCGGTCCGGCCCCAAAGCCTACGTTGCTGCGGCGGCGTTAGCCTACTGCCTGCTCGCGGTAGCGCACGATCTTGACGAACTCCTCGGCGTCCAGCGAGGCACCGCCGATCAGACCGCCGTCGATGTCCGGCTTGGCCATCAGGCCGGCCGCACTGGAGGACTTCACCGAACCGCCGTACAGGATGCGGACCTTGCCGGCCAGCTCGGCGTCGTACAGCTCGGCCAGGCGGGCGCGGATCGCACCGCAGACCTCCTGGGCGTCCTCCGGGGTCGCCACCTCGCCGGTGCCGATCGCCCAGACCGGCTCGTACGCGACGACGACCGTCTCCGCGTCCGAGGCCGGCACGCCCTCCAGGGCGCCGTCCAGCTGCGCCAGGGTGTACTCGACGTGGGTGCCCGCCTTGCGGACGTCCAGCGGCTCGCCGATGCACAGGATCGGGGTGATCCCGCTGCGGTAGGCGGCCTTCACCTTGGCGTTGACGATCTCCTCGTCCTCGCCGTGGTACTGGCGGCGCTCCGAGTGGCCGATCACCGCGTAGGTGACCTTCAGCTTGGCCAGCATCGGGCCGGAGATCTCACCGGTGTAGGCACCGGAGTCGTACTGCGAGATGTCCTGCGAGCCGTACTTGATCTTCAGCTTGTCGCCGTCGACCAGCGTCTGCACCGACCGCAGGTCGGTGAACGGGGTCAGCACGGCGACCTCGACGGCCTCGTAGTCCTTGTCGGCCAGCGCGAAGGCCAGCTTCTGGGTGTGCTGGATGGCCTCGAGGTGGTTGAGGTTCATCTTCCAGTTGCCCGCCATCAGCGGGAGGCGCTCAGTCATCTTCCTCAGCCTTCCAGGGCGGCGAGACCGGGGAGGGTCTTGCCCTCCAGGTACTCGAGGCTTGCGCCACCGCCGGTCGAGATGTGCCCGAACTTCGTCTCGTCGAAGCCCAGGGTGCGGACGGCCGCGGCGGAGTCGCCGCCGCCGACCACGGTGAACGCGTCGGAGTCGATCAGGCCCTGGGCCACGACCCGGGTGCCCTCGGCGAACGCCGGGTGCTCGAACACGCCCATCGGGCCGTTCCAGAACACGGTCTTCGCGTCGGCGATCTTCTCCGCGAACAGCTGCGCCGTCCGCGGGCCGATGTCCAGGCCGAGCGCGCCGTCCGGGATGGCGTCCGCGTCGACCACCGCGAAGTCCTCCACCGGGGCCCCGCCCTTGACGTCCGGGAAGGAACCGGACACCGCGGTGTCCACCGGGATCACGAACTCCACGCCCTGCTCGGCGCCGCGCTTCAGGTAGTCCTGGACGACCGGGATCTGGTCCTCCTGCAGCAGCGAGGCACCGACGCCGTGGCCCTGGGCCGCGATGAAGGTGTACATCATGCCGCCGCCGATGAGGATCCTGTCGGCCTTGCCGAGCAGGTTCTCGATCACGCCGACCTTGTCGGAGACCTTCGAACCGCCGAGCACCACGACGTACGGGCGGGCCACCTCGTCGGTGAGGCGCTTCAGCACCCCCACCTCGGTGGCGATCAGGTCGCCGACCGCGTGCGGCAGGCGGGCCGGCAGGTCGTACACCGAGGCGTGCTTGCGGTGCACCGCGCCGAAGCCGTCGCCCACGTACACGTCGGCCAGGCCGGCCAGCTCGTCGGCGAAGGCGCCGCGCTCGGCGTCGTCCTTGGCGGTCTCGCCCGCGTTGAAGCGCAGGTTCTCCAGCAGCGTGACCTCGCCGTCGGCCAGGGCGGCGACGGTGGCCTTCGCGCTCTCGCCCACGGTGTCGGTGGCGAAGGACACCGGGACGCCGAGGATCTCGCCGAGGCGGACGGCCACCGGCGCGAGGGAGTACTGCGGGTCGGGCTCGCCCTTCGGGCGGCCCAGGTGCGAGGCGACGACCACCCTGGCGCCGGCCTGCACCAGCTTGGCGATGGTCGGCGCGACGGCGCGGATCCGGCCGTCGTCGGTGATGGTCCCGCCGGACAGCGGCACGTTCAGGTCGGCGCGGACGAACACCCGCTTGCCGGCGACCTGGAGGTCTTCGATCGTCTTCACGGTCTTGGGTCTCCCGAGGAAGGTGGTGCGTGTCGGCGGCACGGCGGCGGGCCACCAGATAACACGACGGGCGAGGGTGGGGACGCGAAGCGGAGGCCCGGACGGCGTCAGCCTTCCGGGCCCCGCACCTCACGTCACGTCAGCTCCCGCGCAGGGGTCAGAGCTGGCCGCCGACGAGCGTGGTCAGGTTGACGAGACGGTTCGAGTAGCCCCACTCGTTGTCGTACCAGCCGAAGACCTTGACCTGGTTGCCCTGGGCCATGGTCATCAGGGAGTCGAAGATCGTGGAGAACGGCGAGTTCACGATGTCGGAGGAGACGATCGGGTCCTCGGTGTACTGCAGGATGCCCTTGAGGTCGCCCTCGGCCGCCTTCTGGAAGGCCGCGTTGACCTCCTCCACGGTGACCTCGCGCTCCAGGGTCACGACCAGGTCGGTGATCGAGCCGGTCGGCACCGGGACGCGCAGCGAGGTGCCGTCGAGCTTGCCCTTGAGCTCGGGCAGGACCAGGGCGGTGGCCTTCGCGGCACCCGTCGAGGTCGGGATGATGTTCAGCGACGCGGCACGGGCACGGCGCAGGTCCTTGTGCGGGAAGTCCAGCGTGACCTGGTCGTTGGTGAACGCGTGGACGGTGGTCATCAGACCCTTGACGATCCCGAAGTTCTCGTTCAGCACCTTCGCCAGGGGGGCGACGCAGTTGGTGGTGCAGGAGGCGTTCGAGATGACGGTGTGGTTCGCCGGGTCGTACTTGTCGTCGTTGACACCCATGACGATGGTGACGTCTTCGTCCGTCGCGGGCGCCGAGATGATGACCTTCTTCGCGCCGGCCGTGACGTGCTTCTTTGCAAGCTCGGCCTTGGTGAAGATACCGGTGGACTCGATGACGATGTCGACGCCCAGCTCGCCCCAGGGGAGGTTCGCGGGGTCGCGCTCGGCGACGACCTTGAAGGTCTTGCCGTCCACGGTGATGCTGTCGGCGGTGTGGGAGACCTCGGACTGCAGGGTGCCGAGGATCGAGTCGTACTTGAGCAGGTGCGCGAGGGTCTTCGTGTCGGTCAGGTCGTTGACACCGACGATCTCGATGTCCGCGCCCTGAGCCTGAACCGCACGGAAGAAGTTGCGGCCGATGCGGCCGAATCCGTTGATGCCTACCCGGATCGTCACGAACCGATCTCCTCTTAGGTACGCCGGACTGAATTCCGACGGGGGTTGAAATGGGATGTCCCCGACCACCCATGACCCTACCTCCCCGCGGCTCCGCTGGGCACATCGCCTCTCCGCCCGGGGCGGCACGGCACCGTGCGGACCGCCCATCGGATTACCCGCGAGTAACTCCTGTGGCGGGCGTGCATAAAGGGGCGCGGGGAACGGCGCGAATCGGCTGACGCGCAGTCGCGCCTTCCGATTCG
>NZ_JBEYFP010000065.1:0-19756 GCF_040634455.1 Kitasatospora sp. NPDC007106 | reverse complement strand
CCCGGCACCGAGGAGGTGCCGGGGCCCTGCGGCGTTCCCGGGCCTGCGGCGTTCCCGGGCCTGCTGCGGCCCCGCGCCCCGGGCGCCGGTCGCCCCGCGGACGGGCCCGGGCACGCCGAAGGCCCCCGCCCGGTTACGGCGGGGGCCTTCGGTCACTTCTGTACTCCGCCCGACTCGCACGGCCGGCTGAGCACCACGGAGGTCGTGGTCCGGCCACGTTGCCGGGCGGAGGGCCTCCGACTCATCCCCGGCCTGCTCGGCCGGGGCCACAGTCGCTTACTTGCTGGTGGCCAGCTCCTTCTCGACGGCCGGCTTCGCCTGGGCCGGGATCGGCTTGGCGGGGCCGGCGGCCTCCTGGAACGCCTCGAACGGCTTCTCCATCTCGGCGAGGCCGACGGTCTCGCGCTTGAGGAACATCGCCAGCGTCCAGTCGGTGAAGACCCGGATCTTGCGGTTCATGGTCGGCACCCGGCTGCCGTGGTACAGGCGGTGGAACCACCAGGCCGGACGGCCCTTCAGCTTGTACTTGCCGAAGAGGATCGCCACGCCCTTGTGCAGGCCGAGGCCGGCGACCGCACCGAGGTTCTTGTGCTTGTACTCCTTCTGCGGGAAGCCCCGCATGCCGGAGACCACGTTGTCGGCCAGGACGAGCGCCTGACGGACCGCGTGCTGGGCGTTCGGCGGGCACCAGGCGCCCTCGCCGACGGCGAGGTCCGGCACCTGGGCGTTGTCGCCGGCGGCCCAGACGTAGTCGAAGCCCTGGACCTGCAGGGTCGGCGCGGTGTCCACGTGGCCGCGGGGGCCGAGCGGGAGGCCGAAGTTCGACAGCACCGGGTTCGGCTTGACGCCGGCCGTCCAGACGATGGTGGAGGCGTCGGCCTCGACACCGTTCTTCAGGACGACGTGCTGGTCGACGCAGGAGTCCATCGAGGTCTCGATGTAGATCTCGATGTTGCGCTCTTCGAGCTTCTCCTTGGTCCACAGACCGAGGTCCGGGCCCATCTCCGGGAGGATGCGGTTGGCCGCCTCCACCAGGATGAAGCGCATGTCGTCGCGGCTGACGGTCTTGTAGATCTTCGCCGCGTCGCGGGCCATGTCCTCGATCTCGGCGATCGTCTCGACACCCGCGAAACCGCCGCCGACGACCACGAAGGTCAGGGCCTTGCGGCGGACGTCCGCGTCGGCGGTGGACTCGGCCTTGTCGAGCTGCGCCATGACGTGGTTGCGGAGGCTGATCGCCTCCTCGACCGTCTTCATGCCGATGCCGTGCTCGGCGAGGCCGGGGATCGGGAAGGTGCGGGAGACCGAGCCGGTGGCCACGACCAGGTAGTCGAAGGGCAGCTCGTACGAGTCGCCGGCCGCGGGCTGGATGGTGGCGACCTTGCGGGCGTGGTCCACACCGGTGACAGCACCGGTGAGCACCTCCGCCTTCTTGAGGGCGCTGCGCAGCGGCGCGACGAGGTTGCGGGGCGCGACGTTGCCGCCGGCCGCCTCGGGAAGGAAGGGCAGGTACGTCATGTAGGACCGCGGGTCGACGACCGTGACGGTCGCCTCCCCGTAGCGCATCTTCTTGAGGATGCGCATCGCGGCATACAGGCCGACGTAACCACCGCCGACAATGAGGATGCGAGGACGCTCCGTGGTGCTCATATCGGAAAGTATCCACCCCCATCTGACGGGCACTTCGTGAGGCCCGTCACAAGCCTCTGGACACCCCCTGCTACACTGCGCGCCCGCATTTCGGGGGTGTGGCGGCCCGCTCACGGCGGCGGGGGGTGCGGAGTGATGCCGCGGGGGGTCACGGCCCTGTTGAGCAGCAACGATCCCGGTGGCGCCCGAGTTCCCGGGCGGAATTTCGAATCCATCGGCCATCGGCGAGCCCTGCCTGCGATCCGCTGGCTGAACACGGAGGGCGACCTTCGGTCCCACATAACGGACGGAGCGGACACCGGAGTGCGTCGAAAGGCTGGTCGGCCATGTGAAGAAATTCACGAAGGTTCTGGCGACACACCGCGCAGCAGGCGGCCCCGGGCGCCTGCCGGGTGGCATCGCGGCGCTCCGGGGCCGTTCGGGTAAGCCCCCGCAGTGGTCAGCGGGCAATACTCCAGGCGATGCCGTCGAGGATGTCGTGCTCGCTGACGACCACCTCGGCGGCGCCGGTGCGCTCCATGATCTCCAGCAGCACGAGGGCGCCGGCGGCGATCACGTCGGCCCGGCCCGGGTGCATCACCGGGATCGCCATCCGCTCGGCGTGGGTGGAGTGCAGCAGCCGGGTCGCCGTCGCGCGGACCTGCTCGACGTCCAGCCGGGCGTGGTGGATCTTCCCGGAGTCGTACTCCGGGAGGCCCAGGACGATGCCGGCCACGGTGGTGACGGTGCCGGCCAGGCCGACCAGGGTGGCCGCCTCGGTGAGCGGCACCGTCTCGGCGGCGGTGTCCAGCGCGGCGAGGATGTCGGTCTTGGCCCGGGCGATCTGATCCTCCGTCGGCAGCTCGGCGCCGCCGAAGTGCCGCTCGGTCATCCGGACGCAGCCGATGTCGACCGAGCGGGCGGCCTGCACCTCGTCACCGCCGAGCACGAACTCGGTGGAGCCGCCGCCGAGGTCGAAGACCAGGTACGGGGGCTTGAGGGAGCCGCCGGTGAGCTCCTTGGTGGCGCCGGTGAAGGAGAGCCGGGCCTCCTCGTCGCCGCTGACCACCTCGGGGACGACGCCGAGGATGCCGCGCACGCCCTCGGTGAACTCCGCGGCGTTCTCGGCGTCGCGGGAGGCGCTGGTGGCGACGAAGCGGATCCGCTCCGGGCCCACCCCGTGCGCCGCGACGATCTCCGCGTACTCGCGGCAGGCGGCGAAGGTGCGCTCCAGGGCGTCCGGGTGGAGCCGGCCGGTGGAGTCGACGCCCTGGCCGAGCCGGTTGATGATCATCCGGCGGTCGAGGTCGGCGATCTCCCCGGTCGCCGGGTCGAGGTCGGCGATCAGCAGCCGGATCGAGTTGGTGCCGCAGTCGATCGCGGCGACCCGGGTGGCGGTCACTGGTCCTCCTCCTCGGCGCGGGCGCGCTTGGCGGCGCGCTCGGCGGTCTTCTGCTCCTTGGCCGCGATGACCGCGGCGTGGTCCTGCTCCTTGGCCCGGTTGCGCAGGACCCGCTCGCCGGCCGCCTCGACCTCGGCCGGGGAGACGCACGGGCCCTTGGCCCACCAGTCCTCCAGCATGCCGATGGCCTCGTCGCCGAGCGGGTTGACGCCCTCGCCGGCCGCCAGCGAGTGGCCGACCAGCACGTGCAGGCACTTGACCCGGTCGGGCATGCCGCCGGCGCTGGGGAAGCCCTCCAGCACCTCGATGGCGTCGCGGCGGGCGATGTAGTCCTCGTGGGCCGCGCGGTAGGCGGCGGCGAGCTCCGGGTCCTCGGCGAGGCGGGTGCTCTGATCCTTCATCACGCCGTCGGCCTCCAGGGTGCCGATCAGCGAGGCCGCCTTGGGGCAGGTCAGGTAGTAGAGCGTCGGGAAGGGCGTGCCGTCGGGCAGCCGGGGTGCCGTCTCGACCACGTCGGGGTTGCCGCAGGGGCAGCGGTGGGCCACCCCGCGCAGCCCGCGCGGGACCCGGCCGAGCTGGGCGGCGATGGCGGCGACGTCGGCGTCCGACACGGTGCCGTCGGTGGCGGGGTGCTGTTCAGAGGTCATGGCGTGCTGTCTTCGTGAGGAGCGGGCGTCGAGTCGGCCAGGTCGACCGACTCGAGGACGGTGGTGTACCAGGGCTTGGCCGCCCTGACCGGGCCGGTGGGCAGCGCGTCGGCGGAGGCCGGGCCGGGGGACGCGGAGGGGTCGACCGAGACGAACGGGGTCTCGCCGGGCATCGCGAAGTGCAGCCGCTCGCGGGCCTGCGCCTTCACGTACTCCGGGTCCTGCCAGCGGGCCTTCGCCCGCCGGAGCTCGTCGACCTGCTGCCGGGCGTGCTCCGCCCTGGCCCGCTGGTCGGCGATCTCCGAGCGCTGCGTCAGGAACTGCCGGGTGGGGTAGGCGAGTATCGCCACCAGCGAGCACAGGACGAGCACGAGCACGGTGGCGCGGCTGGTGAAGCGCGGACGCCCCGCCAGTCCCGGGATCTTCCACATCGCTCGTACCCCTCCTGCTCACGCCGGTGCCCCGGCCCCCACCCTACGGGGTGGTTGCCGGGGCACCGGTCCAGCGGCCGTGTGTCAGCGCGCGGGTGTCAGCCTCAGCCCTCGTACTTGTAGCGGGGGAACGCGCCCCGGCCGGCGTACTCGGCGGCGTCGTCGAGGATCTCCTCGATGCGCAGCAGCTGGTTGTACTTGGCGACGCGCTCGGAGCGGGCCGGGGCGCCGGTCTTGATCTGGCCGCAGTTGGTGGCGACGGCGAGGTCGGCGATGGTGACGTCCTCGGTCTCGCCGGAGCGGTGCGACATCATGCAGCGGTAGCCGTTGCGCTGGGCCAGCTCGACGGCGTCCAGGGTCTCGGTGAGCGAGCCGATCTGGTTGACCTTCACCAGCAGCGCGTTGGCGG
Source organism: Kitasatospora sp. NPDC007106 (assembly GCF_040634455.1). Lineage (NCBI taxonomy): Bacteria > Bacillati > Actinomycetota > Actinomycetes > Kitasatosporales > Streptomycetaceae > Kitasatospora > Kitasatospora sp. NPDC007106. Next base: position 15,238 of record NZ_JBEYFP010000065.1, on the reverse strand, counting down.
TGCCGGTCTCGATGCCGCGGCGCAGGCGCTCCGGGTTGGTGACGAACAGGTCGTCGCCGACCAGCTGGACCTTGTCGCCCAGCTTGTCGGTCATGGCCTTCCAGCCGTCCCAGTCCGACTCGTCCAGCGGGTCCTCGATGGAGACCAGCGGGTACGCGGCGACCAGCTCGGCGTAGTAGTCGATGAGCTCGGCGGAGGAGATCGCCTTGCCCTCGAAGGTGTAGGCGCCGTCGTTGTGGAACTCGGAGGAGGCGACGTCCAGGGCGAGCGCGACGTCCTTGCCCGGGGTGTAGCCGGCCTTCTTGATGGCCTCGACGATGAGGTCGAGCGCCTCGCGGTTGGAGTCCAGGTTCGGCGCGAAGCCGCCCTCGTCGCCGAGGCCGGTGGACAGGCCGCGCTCCTTCAGCACGCCCTTGAGGGTGTGGTAGACCTCGACGCCCCAGCGGACGGCCTCGGAGAAGGACTCCGCGCCGATCGGGGCGATCATGAACTCCTGGATGTCGACGTTGGAGTCCGCGTGCGAGCCGCCGTTGAGGATGTTCATCATCGGGACGGGCAGCACGTGGGCGTTGGGGCCGCCCAGGTAGCGGAACAGCGGCAGGTCGCTGGCCTCGGAGGCGGCGTGCGCCACGGCGAGGGAGACGCCGAGGATCGCGTTGGCGCCGAGCGAGGACTTGTCGGGGGTGGCGTCCAGGTCGAGCATGGCCTGGTCGATCAGGCGCTGCTCGGTGGCGTCGTAGCCGACCAGCTCCGGGCCGATCTGCTCGATGACGGCGAGGACGGCCTTCTCCACGCCCTTGCCGAAGTAGCGGTTCTTGTCGCCGTCGCGAAGCTCCAGGGCCTCGAAGGCACCGGTGGAGGCACCGGACGGGACAGCGGCACGACCGGTGCTGCCGTCGTCGAGGCCGACCTCGACCTCGACCGTGGGGTTACCGCGGGAGTCGAGGATTTCGCGGGCTACGACGACATCAATGGACGGCACGAGGCATCTCCTAGCGGAAGCGGATGAGGGTCGTTACGACCAGAGCCTAACCGCACGGGCCCACCGGGCCGTGCCGCGCATGGCCCTGTCTCACCGTGTGGCCGGTCTACTCGCCGGTAGTTCACCTGAAGGACCACAAAACCGGCCGCCCGCCCGCGGGTGCCGCCCCGCGGGCGGACGGACCGTTCGTACCGTGCCGGACCGTCAGGCCAGGCGCAGCTGCTGGCCGGGCAGGATCAGGTCCGGATCGGCGCCGACGGCCTCGCGGTTGTTCGTGTACAGCTGCTCCCAGCCGCCGGGCAGCCCGTGCGCGGCGGCGATGCCGGACAGCGTGTCGCCCTCCTGCACGGTGTACTGCTCGCGGCCGAGGGAGGGCACCGGAACGGCCTGCAGGGTGCGGGCGCCCTCGTCGGCGCCGTCGTCGGCCGGGTCGGCCGGGTCGGCCGGCCCGGTGGGCGCCGGCGGCAGGTGGCGCTCGTAGACCTCCTGGTGCGCCGTCCAGTACCACTGGTCGTCCTTCTGGTACCAGTACACGCCGGAGTCCGCGTCGAAGCCGCCGCGGCCGGGGAACTGCGGCGACGGCGACGACGGGGCCGCCGGGGCCGCCGGGGCCTGCGTCCGTCCGGTGCCGCTGCGCGTCCCGCCGCTCCCGGCGGACGCGCGGGTCAGGCCGGCGCGTTTGGAACACACCGGCCACGCGCCGGGCCCCTGGGAGGCCAGCACCTTCTCGGCGACGGCGATCTGTTCGCTCTTGCTCGCCTGGTGGGCGAGCGGGGCGTACCGGGCGCCGCCGAACCCCTTCCAGGTCCGGGCGGTGAACTGCAGCCCGCCGTAGAAGCCGTTGCCGGTGTTGATCCTCCAGTTGCCGCCGCTCTCGCACTGGGCGACCTTGTCCCAGATCGAGACGGGGGCGGCATGGGCTCCGCCCGCGGTGAGCAGCGGCAGGGCGAGGCCGACACCCGTGACACCCGCGACGGCGACCGCCTTCTCGGCGGACGTCCTGCGGCGGTGGCGGCCAGGTCCGGTGAAGAGCATGGGTTGTCCCTCTCCGAACGCCTGCGAGGTGAGCTGTCGGGTTCGGACCGGGAGGCTGGCCCGGCCGCGGCCGCAGGAGGGGCCCTGCTGACGCGGCTTCACCCCTAGCCGTGGGGACGGCGACGAACGTGGTTCCCCCGCCCCTGTCCTGGGTCTCGGTCGTGAGGCCCGGGCACGGCGGACAGGATTCGGCGTTGCCGTGCCGGGGTCCGCGGCTGCGGACTGTTCGGGAGAGTAAGCAGATCGAACGACCGATCACAAGCTCATATCGCGGGTATCACGGAGCAATTACGGAGAGCCGATAATCGCCCACGAACGATGCAGGTTTCTCCTGATTGACGAGTGTTCAGATCCGACCGGATCCGACCGGTGCGACACACCGTCAGACCGTGTCGCGCCGCCCGGACGGCCCTGCCGGGGTGAAGGCGACCGGCAGCTCGCGCAGGCCCCGCATGATGAGGCCGCCGCGCCAGCGCAGGTCCGCCGGGTCGGCGTCCAGGGCGAGGTCCGGCAGCCGGGTCAGCAGCGTCGCCAGGGCGGCCCGGCCCTCCAGGCGGGCCAGCGGGGCGCCGATGCAGTAGTGGATGCCGTGGCCGAAGCCCAGGTGCGGGTTGTCGGCGCGGGCGAGGTCCAGGGTGTTCTCGTCGGAGAACCGGGCCGGGTCGCGGTCGGCCGCCGCCAGCACCACCAGCACCGGGTCGCCGACCGGGATCTCCACCCCGCCGATCGTCAGCGGCCGGGTCGCGAACCGCCAGGTGGCCAGCTCCACCGGCCCGTCGTAGCGCAGCAGCTCCTCGATGCCGGTCTCCAGCAGGCCGCTCTCGCCGCGTGCCACCGACTCCTGCAGCAGCGCCCGCTGCCCGGGGTTGCGCAGCAGGGCGTGCAGGCCGTTGCCGATCAGGTTGACGGTGGTCTCGAAGCCGGCGAACAGCAGGATGAAGGCCATCGCCGCGGCCTCGTTCTCGGTCAGGTGCTCGCCGTGGTCGCTGGCCCGGATCAGCCCGGAGATCAGGTCGTCGCCGAGGTCGGCCCGCTTGCGGTGGATCAGCTCCGCCAGGTACGTGCGGATCCGCTTCACGGCCCGGCCGACGCCGCCGCGCTGCCCGCCGGGCTGGCCCGGCTTGGTGTGTCGCAGCATCATGCCGGCCCAGTCCCGGAAGTCGTCCTGGTCCTCCGGCGGCACGCCGAGCAGGTCGCAGATCGCGTAGATCGGCAGCGGGAAGGCGAACTCGTGGATCAGGTCGGCCGTGCCGCGCCCGGCGAAGGAGTCGATCAGCCGGTCGGTGAGCTGCTGCACCCGCGGCTCGAACTCCGCCACCCGGCGCGGCGTGAACGCCTTGGAGACCAGCCGGCGCAGCCGGGTGTGGTCCGGCGGGTCGATGTTCAGCAGGTGGGTCATCAGGTCGGCCTGCCGCTCGCCCGGGATGCCGACCCTGCCGGAGCGGTGCGCCTGCTCGCTGTGGTGCACCGGGTTCTTGGAGAGCCGGGCGTCCGCGAGCGCCTGCCGGGCGTCCGCGTACCGGGTCACCAGCCAGGCGTCCACCCCGCTGGGCAGCGTGGTGCGGTGCACCGGCGCGTGCTCGCGCAGCCAGGCGTACGCGGGGTAGGGGTCGGCGGCGAACTCCCAGGTGAAGAGTTCGGGTCGGTCGTCGGGTCGGGGGGTCTCCGGCATGCCCCGACCGTATCCGCTGCCGGGCGCCCCTCCCGACGGTGCCCGACCGGCCCGCCCGGCCCGCGCGGGCGCCGTCGGGAGGCGCTGCCCGAGGGCCCGTGCGGGACGGCCGGATCCGATCGGCCCGGACGGGCGTGAGCCTGGTCACCTGGGGGGTAATCCCTGTTGCGGAGGGTCGCGAGGTGCCTACGATCCTCCGATAACCGTGAGGGCGGACGTGCGGAGCCGCCCGCGGGGTGTCGTGCTCAGAGAGGAGCAGGCCGTGCGAGTAGCCGGGGCAGTGGTCGTCATCGCCGTACTGAGCGGGGGCGAGGGGGCCGACCTGGCCCGCCGCTTCGCCGCCGCGGGCGCCGCGGGCATGCTCGTCGCCGATCTGCGCCCGGGTGTCGCGGAGGACCTCGCCACCGAGCTCGACCGCCCCGGCTGCCCGGTCGTCGGCGTCAGCGGCGACGTCCACCAGCCCAGCGACGTCGCCGCCCTGGTCGACACCGCGAGCAAGCACCTCGGCCGGATCGACCTCTTCGCCGTCGCCGGCCCGCACGGCGAGCGGATCGTCTCCTTCGCCGACCTGGACGACAACCTCGCCCCGCTGGCCGAGCTGCTCGCCCTGGTCGGCGAGGCGATCAGCGAGGTCGTCCCGCCGCAGCGTCAGTCCGACAGCCCCTCGGCCGTCCGCACCGCCGTCCGGTAGCGCCGCGCGGCACCGCGCAGCGCCGCGTCGACGTCCACGCCGGCGTCGTAGGCGCGCTGCGCCACGGCCAGCAGCAGCTCGCCGACGTTCTCCGCGGTCAGCTCCCGCGGCAGTTCGTACGGGGCGTCCGGCACGGCGGTGAAGCCGGCCCGGCGCACCCGGGACACCAGCTTGGCCGCGTACGCGAGGGCGGGCAGGCCCGACGGGACGCCGTCCAGCACCGACTCCCGCTGCTTCTCGGCGGCCTTCAGCTGCTCCCAGTTGGCCTCGACCTGGTCGGAGCCGGTGGCCTCCACGTCGCCGAAGACGTGCGGGTGGCGGTACATGAGCTTCTCGACGATGTCGCCGGCCACGTCGTCGACGGAGAACGGGTCCTCCGGGTGCTCCTCGGCGATCCGCGCGTGGAAGAAGACCTGCAGCAGGACGTCGCCGAGCTCCTCGCGCAGCGTCTCCCGGTCGCCCTCCTCGATCGCCTCGACGAGCTCGTACGCCTCCTCGACCAGGTACTTCACCAGCGACTCGTGGGTCTGCTCGGCGTCCCAGGGGCAGCCGCCGGGCGAGCGCAGCCGGTCCATCACCGAGGCGAGGTCGAGCAGCCGCGCGCCCGGCAGGTCGTACGAGCCGGGCAGCAGCTCGATCTCGGGGACGCTGCCCGCCTCCTCCACCGCGAGCCGGGCCAGGGCGTCGGTGAGGCCCGGGTCGCCGTCCGGGCTGCCCAGCCAGACCACCGGGGCGGCCTCGGCCAGCATCCGGGCGAGCGCCGGAGCGGACGTCCGCTCGACGGTCTCCACCTCGACGCCGGCCTGCCGCAGCGCGGGCAGCTGCGGGTGCTCCGGGTCGGCGGCCAGCACCCGGCCGGCCGACCGCAGGGCCTCCCAGGCGGGCCAGGACAGCAGGCCGGGGGCGACCCGGTGGGTGGTGGTCAGCAGGATCAGCTTCGGAGTCTCCACACCCCCGAACCTACCGTCCCTCGGCGGCGCCCCGACGCGTCCCGCCGGGCGCCGCGGGCGGACCGGTCAGGCGGACGGCGCGCGCTGCGGCAGCCAGTCGGTGGTGCTGTCGACCAGGGCGATCTGCTGCGGGTCCCAGCGGCCGTAGCGGGGGTTGACCTCGACCTTGAGCTCCCGGCCGGCGTCGGCGAGGGCCTTGCGGACCACGGCGTCGCCCTGCTCGGTCCGGGCGTCCTGGCCGGCCGCCGAGGCGATCTTCTTGATGCCGATCTGCTGCCGGTAGAAGCCTCGCCGGAGCCGAGCAGGCCGAGGGCCCGGCGCCGGCGGTCGGAGATCGGGGTGACGACGGTGCGCCGGCGCTGGCGGCCCGTCCAGGAGACCAGGTGCCGGCCCAGCACCCATTCGCGGAACATCACCCAGAGCGCGAAGGCGGTGCCGAGCGTGCCGACCAGCAGGTAGGCGGGGTAGCAGGCGAGCGCCCGCCGCACGCCGAGCTGGAGGCTCGCGGTGGTGAGGGTGACCGCCGCCATGACCAGGAACCACGAGCCGAACCAGCGCACCGCGTCGAACTCGGTGAACCCGGTGGCCAGGTGGTAGAGCAGCGAGACGTAGCCCGCGGCCAGCAGGGCGCTGTCGACCATCATGGCGCCGAAGACCTTGGTGAAGCCCCAGCTGCGGAAGAACAGGCCCTTGTGCTTGTCGATGGCCTGGGCCCAGCCGGAGGCCCAGCGGTGGGTCTGGGCCCAGTACTCGCGCCAGCCGCGGGGGTCGCGGACGGCGACGAACTCGCCGCGGACGAAGCCCGCCGGGCGTCCGTGGCGGTTCATCTTGAGCGCGAGTTCGACGTCCTCGCAGAGGCTGTCGGCGGACCAGCCGCCGACCGCGCGCAGGTCGTCCACCCGGTACAGGCCGGCCGAGCCGGAGAGCACCGCGACCCAGCCGTGCCAGGTCTCGACGATCCGGGAGATCCGGTGCGCCGAGGCCCACTCGACGGCCCGGGAGCGCTGGAAGAGCCCGGTGCTGCTGTGCGGGGTGACCGACAGGCAGACGCCGCCGTAGCCGTGCTCGTCCATCACCCGCAGGCAGGTGTCGAAGACCTGCCGGGAGGCGAAGTAGCCGTCGGCGTCCAGCAGCGCGACATGGCTGGTGGTGACCCGCTCCAGGGCGTGGTTGAGCGAGCGGGGCTTGCTCGCGAAGCCGACCTCGATGACCTCGGCTCCGCATTCCGCGGCGATCCGCGCCGTCCCGTCCGTGCACGAATCCGCAATGACGAGGACTTTCTGCGGCGGCACGCTCTGAGAAAAGGCGGATTCCACCGCGATCGCGATGAAATCCGCCTCGTTGTGTGCCGGAATCAGCACGGTGACCGAATGCGTCACCGGCGTGCGAACCACTTCACCGCCGCGCCGACCGCGGTGGTCGCACCCCCGATGGCCAGCATGGCGAGCGAGGCGACACCGGTATGGGCGAGTCCGTACATTCCCTCTGCCTCCTTTGTTGTTCCGCCCGCGGACGGGTTCCGCCCGACGGTTCCGGCCGACCGGGGAGATGGTGCGGGCCGGTGAATGAGTCAGATGTACCACGCAGCCGTCTGCTGTCAGCTCATCACACAGCACAGTCGCCGCGACTCTCCGTCAATTCATCCGGTCAGCTCTGGATACGGGCATCCGCCGGGCCGACCGCGCATCGTGAAACCACCGGAGCCCCGCCGTCAGCCGGACGGCCGCCGGTCGAGGAGGGACATGCACCCGCTCCATCTGCTGCTGGCGGCCGCGCTCGCCGCGGTCCCGGGCGGCGCCCACCGCGCCGTCCCCGCACCGAGCCGCATCGTGTTCATGGACACCTTCGCCACCCTGGACGTCGGCCCGGGCCGCACCTGGGGCTGGCAGACCGCCGCCTACTCCCGGTGCACCGACAGCAGCGACAACCCGAACGCCTGGAAGCTCGACCGGCTCACCACCGCCGCGCTCTCCACCGCGTCCGGCCACCTCGTCATCACCGCCACCCCGCGGCCGGACGGCGCCTGGAACACCGGGCTGCTCACCACCGGCGACTCCTGCGGCTCCGGCGGCGACAGCGTCCAGGTCCGCACCGGGGACTTCCTGCTCGCCCACATACGCCTGCCGCAGGCCGACACCGGCACCTGGCCCGCACTGTGGACCTGGCGCGACGGCCACAACGAGGTCGACGTCTTCGAATGGCACGCCGACCGGCCGGAGAACATCGAGTTCGTCAACCACGTCCGCAGCGGCGACACCGTCTTCACCGCGCCCTACGTCGGCGCCGGGAAGTGGATCTACATCGGTGCCAGGTTCGGCGCCGACAACACCACCTGGTACATCGGCACCGACCGCAACCGCCTCACCGCCGCCTTCGCCGACCACACCGGTGTCGGCCCCGACTTCGCCGCCTACTTGATCCTCAACCTGTCGGTCAGCGACGGCGCCTTCCACTCCCGCCCGCCGGGCAGCACCCCCGCCACCCTGGAGTCCGACCTGGTGATGATCCAGCGGCCGGCGCCGGTCGGCCTGCCCGACGCGCCCTGACCGGCCGCGGCGCCTACGCCACCTGGAGGCAGTCGCGCCCGGACGTCCCGGCGCTCGACAGGTACGTCCCGGCGGATCCGCCCCCGGCGACGCTCAGCAGCTCCATCCCGTGCCGGCCGCCCGGGCCGTAGCCCAGCGCGGTGAGCCTGCGGCAGAGCTCCGAGGCCTGCGCGTGGTCGGCGCCCGCCACCGCGCTCACCATCAGCGAACGGCGGGGCAGCCCGGACGGCGAGGGCTGCACCAGCACCGTCCCGTGAGCCACGCCCGGCAGGCAACGGACCTCCTCCGGGACGTCCTCCACCACCGCGCCGGGCGCCGTCTCGGCAGCCGGCTCCTCCGAAGCCCCCGGCGCGGCCGGCGGCGCGCACGAGGGCCCCACCGGGACGGGGGCCGGCCGACCGGAGTCCGCCGCGGCCTCCCCGTCCGCCCCGCACCCCGTCACCGTCATCGCCACCAGCCCGGCAGCCGCCACGGCCGCCCACGCCAGTCCCCGCACGCGCATTCCCCGCCCCCGAGCCCGTTCGAACCAGCGATGATCATATCGACGCCGGTGCGGTGTGCTCGGACGTCGCACCCGGCGGCCCCCGCCACCGGCCGGGCGGCGCCTACTGCCCCGCCCACCGCCGAAGTCTCGCGACGGCGTCCGCCTTCGCGGCAGCCGCTCCGGACGTCTCCCCCCGGCTCGCCACGAAGGCGCTGATCGGCGTCCACCGCATCCGCCCCGCGGGCGGCCTCCATCTGACGGCGGGAAAGCCGGTGATCCCGACGACGTACTGCCGGGGGATCACCCGCGTCCACAGGTAGCCCCGCACCGTGAGGTGGCCACCCCTGCACGTCACGCCCAGCCGATAACCCCGTACCCCGAGGACCGCCCCACCGACCACGACCACCCCGGCCACCAGGCGCGACAACCCACCGGCGGCCTCCACCGCGTACACGAGGCCCCCGATCGACGGCACCAGCCCGAGCACGGCATTGGCGACGCGGTTCACCCCCGACGGTGACAGCTCCATGATCCTCCCGCCCTTCGTCCGCACTCGGAGGGTTCCCGCCGTGGGGATTCCCCGTGCCCACCACCCGGCGTCCACCGCACCGCCGTGACGCTCCGCAGCTACCTCCGCCGCGCCCTCCGACGAGTCACGACCACCAGGCGCACGGCGTAGAACGCGACGAACAGCACCGGCAGCACCTGCTGTGGTCTGCGGCTACAGCACCTGCAGGTTCTTACGGAGCAGGCTGTCCTTGACCTGCTCTGATGCCGTCAGCATCTGTCAGCACCGGTTGCTCGGCCCACCTCACACGGCCCGTAGTCCAACTCCTGCTTTAGGAGCACAGGCGTCAGCCACTTGGACTGACCTGGCCCGATACACGCCAGTCGGGAGGCCAGCCAGGCCGCGCCAGCGCCCGCGGTTCCGCTGTTCCCCGCCTAACCGGGCACGGCTGTGGCACGCCGCTCCTAGACCTTGTGGAAGAGCTCTGGAGGTACGTCGGGCGGCATGGCGTTCGTGAGCGTCACGTACGCCGGCCCGTACGGTGTCTCAACGCACCAGTGTTCCCATTGGTCCAGCTCGTGCGAGATGTATCGGCGCATCAGACTGCGGAGCTGGTCCCACTCCGCGGCTGACAGGCGCCCTTCGGGTGCCACGTCATGATCCACCAGCCCCACAGTAGTGAGCCGCACTCAAGGCTGGAAGATGGTGGCTACTGCGGGATTGGCCCCCTTCGTCCCGAAGCAACCCGAGCAGGCCTGGGGCAGTACCGCTGACCTGCGCTAATAGTCTGCAACGTACGCAGTCGTCCGCCGAGGTACGGGTCCCGCTACAACGCGGGCGAGACACTCAACCCGACGGTGCGAGAGGGACACTCCTACCCTCATGGCCCACAGACGGCCCAGGAAGGACGAAAGCCCTGAAAACGCCTCTCGGGCCGGCGGATCGCATCCACCGGCCCGAGGGGCGTCGTACGCTGCAGGCCTGCTCCGGCCCGCGGTTACAGCACCTGGAGGTTCTTGCGCAGCTCGAACGGGGTGACCTCGGAGCGGTACTCCTCCCACTCCTGGCGCTTGTTGCGCAGGAACTGACGCAACGGAATGGCCGCCTGTGGGTTTGCACGGCAGACCACTCCTGACCTGCTGTGAAGCCGTCGCCGCTTGTCAGTGTCCGTCGCCCCCGGTTCCCCTCGCACGGCCCACAGACGGCCCAGGGCCAGACCCCTGCATTACACGGATTGGTGTTGGCTACAGGCCGGGGCCTGCGCGTGACCCACGCTGGACAGCTCTAGGGTTCCGCGCCTTTGGCACCCGTGATTGACCGTCACGTACCACCCGAACCGGCACGACTGTGGCACATAGCCTGTCCCTCGATGCAAGCTACTGGCAACGGGGTAGCTGAGGTCTCTTGTCGAGGCCTGCTAGCGCCCATCATCCGCTGGCGACCAACTGTGGTTGCCACGGTGGCTGTACCTCACTGCAGTACAGCCACCCGTCCGATGCCATACGGCTCTGTCTTCACTTCCCGCTGTCCGTGTATCGGCTGTGGTAATACCGCCCCAACCACAGCAGTTGCGGGATTCGCAGATCACCAAAAGCCTAAGCAAATATCCTTAACTACCGGCCACCAGGTACGAGTTCGATCACCGGGTGAGATACCCCATCATCACTCCCGAATGTCCTGCCACAGGATTCACCACCCGCTATCGTCTCGGCGTCCCGTTTGATCCACCCGACGACAAGCTAGAACCACTTCTGCTCCTCCGCGATTCTAAGAACCGGCCTGACATGCCCCCTGCGCCGGGCGAAGTTATTTTCGGCGGAGGTGAGCAGATTCGATGGCATGTCCCACGCCCTTTCCATTACCTGCTCCGCAAGCGAGCGCGACATTTTGAGCACCTTGGCATCAAATCTCGGACGGACGGGGAAAAACACCCCCGGACCATACTTGCGGTCAATCACAGATAGAAAATCTTGCTCGGAGATCGCATCCACAGAGAACCGCTCCCAGGCGTACTGAATGAGCAATCTTGCCAAAACCGGATCATCCTCAAACTTTCCCGAATTCAGCGCCAGGGCATCCTTCTCCACGCAAGGCTCCACCCTGTCAAAGAATAGCACTACCATGCGGGATCCATTTTTCCATGCATCCCTTGAGTGCAGATTGCTCGGAAGAATCTTTTGTGCCCTGCTGGAGAATCTGCGAGATACCTGGGTAAACTGCAGCAATACGTCGAAATGGTCTACAGAGATCGAATCAACAGCAGACGCAATGCTTCCTCGAAGCTGCATGATCACCTCGGCTTCTGCCCATGTGAACATGGTCGCAAGCCACACTGTCCGCTCAAGTTCTGAAGCAGCTGCGTCAAGCTGCGCCAACCACCATGCATCCTGCTTGCCTCGCCGCTTTGCGTTCCGCACCCGGTCGATGAAGGGGAAGGCAGGGTCAAACAGTCGATCAGCGCCCGCGCCGCGTTCCTTTTGCGAGCGCACCGCGCCCGCGGTGATCCCAATGCAATAGCTAGCCCAGCTTTCGCCAAAGCTTTCGTCGAGCAGTCGACAGAACTCTTTCCAGTGAGAAAGCTCTTTCGCCCCCCCGGATGAGCTAAAGGATTCCTCCATCAACGAACTCAGGCTCACAGTCGCAGCGACGGACGCAGAATTTGAAGACGGGAAATCCTTCACGTCGTGCAGCCGTGATGTCAGGTAGTTGATAATGGGAGGCGAGTCTCCCTCGGTAAACATCGACCAAACTGTCGGGTTAACCATGAACGAAAGAGTTCCCACGAACCCATCGGAAGTCGCCGTAAGCGGATCAGAAAGTACGTACAGGCTGGCTTGACGGCGAAGAATCTCGCTCGCAGCCTCAAAGTAGGCACCAGCTGCAACCAAATCGGGAATGAGCGGCATCAGGAATTCGTCATCCGCACCCAAATCGGCGATACCAATCGCGGGAAACACGTCCAGCCATCCACCAATTTTGATCCATGGCCTCCTGTCCCCTGGGTCCTTCCTAAGGAAATCCTGAAGCCACCTACCCTCGACATTAATAGAGGTGTTCGCCTTCTGCGCCATAATCACGGCGCATGCCGCCCGCGCGCGCTCACTAAATGGATCGGACCCAAGGATTTTCCACATCTTTTCAACCACGTACGAACCGCCGGCCTTGTCGACCAGGAAAAGATTAAGGTCGGAGCTATCGGCCATAATATATGATCGCGCCCTACGCTCCGCCCACCTGATTCCTGGCTTGTCGAAAAGACTGTCGAGGAGGCGCTCCGTAGCAGGCACAGACTGGAAGAACACCCAGTCCTGAAGCAATGCCAAGGCAAGCACGCGCGGATAGTTCATCCCTCGAAACTCGGGCTTGCCGCACAGAATCGCGACTCGCTCGGCCAAGTCAAGGAGCTCGCCCATCGTGAAGCACCCAGCAAAAAAGCGGGTAACGTTCAGCCAATACGAGTTCGGAGCAATACCATCGAATCTGTCTGGCTTCGTGCCACTCGCGGATTGCGTGGCAGAGATGTAGGGGGCAGTATCGTACAGGTAGCGCGCAGCAAAATACTCTCGAAGCGGCTGAACCTCGAACTCGTAAGTCCCCTCCACCCTCGATACGAGGGCGACGATACGGTCCATTCCAGTCAGCAAATCGTCCAGCAGCGCCTCGGGCTGGCGAAGCTCGCGCAGCCTGCTCCGCACTACGGCTTGAAGCTCATCCCGGTCAATTCGACCAGTTGTTCCGCGCCCTTCGGCTCTGGCATGAATGTAGAAGGCCAAGTGCTGATGAATAGAAATTAGGAGATTTCTATGCTCGCGCACAATTGAGCTCTTCTCCACCTCGCGATTAAAATATGACTCAACATAGGAATCGTATAGCTCTGTCCTTTTGTCGGGCAGACTCGGCCCCTTATGGAGAATCAAACTCAGCAGGATAGAGAGCTGCATTGTATTCTTTGCCAGCTCAGCCATGTGCGGCGCAGACATCTTTTGAGAAAGAATATCGCGAATCTCGGCAATGTCCGATGCTGCCAAATTTCGCGCCTGACCCCACCGGTCGGTATAGTTGAGTGCAATGTCCGGCGTGATTGCGGCAAGTTTCAGATACTGAAACCTCTGATGCGAGAAAGACGGCGCATTCGATACAGCGGTTGGCCGACTGGTGATCAGAACCCGAACCCTTCGAGAGTTCTGATTGAGTCGAACGATAGCGGCGCTGACCTCCTCCACTACTTTGCTTCGGTCCTCAAGGTCAGCAACCTCGTCAAGCGCGTCAAGAATGATAAATACTGGATACTCTTCAACCAGAAAAGCAAGATCGGACACGCTGAAGTCCAAGCCGCCGGAGTATCGCTCCACATGTGCCGCAAGTGCCCCTTCGAGCGATTTCTTGCCATCATGAAGAGTGTCGGATTTTCCGGACCAGGGATCAAACCCGTTCAGCCATGACGCCAAGTCACGGAGCTCAATCTTGAAGGGCATAAGAACGGCAGAGCTCGAGTGTGCCGGCGGGAGGTTGATGTCTTCCCGCTGCAATAGTCTGGCACGGTGAACCTGGGCAATGTACTGGGCCAAGGTTGATTTACCTTGGCCGGGAGCGCCCTCTAGTACGATCTGAGGGAACGTGTCAGAGAAATCTGCGTCTAGAAGAAGGTCGGCTCCCCCCATCAGGGGATATCGGCCGGTAGAGTATGCATGGTACCGGCGCGGCAGCCTCTCGGCGGCATCGACCCTTGCAGCGTTATAGACGTCGGCGGAGCTGACCACATGAACTCGGGATGTCGATTCTTCCTGATGAAGCCGGCGGTTAACCGCATGGGCGTAGTGCGCGGCTACCCCTTCATGGCCGTTATCGGGCCCCAGCATCGGCGCAAGTGGTACATCGACAAACAGGTCGAAGAGTGAACTAGGCAGCAGATGGGCCTGCTTGAACCTAATCGACGAATCCCGCTCGAACTGGTGGGCAAAATAGGAGATTAGCGCCCGCTGCCGGCGCCTGCGACTTTCCTCGGGCCCCATCCGCTCCACCACTAGACGGAGAAGATCGGTTCCAGAAAGCAGCGAAGGGTATCGAAGCTTGAGGTCGTAGTTTGTGTCGAGGCGCCTATCAAGGTCGTCCCTCCACCAGCACTGCGCTTCGATGGGGACGTTTTCTCTTAGGTAGCGGTCAACCTTGTCAATGGTCCCTGTATCAAGATTCGCACTAGGCGGAAGATTGGTGATCAAGAAGTATTTAGTGAATCCTCGATCCTTAAGCCGCTCGATCTTTTCCAGTTCCCCATCGATCGATTCTGCGATCCATTTGAACGGGTCCCTGATGCTCGCAGGCTTAGCTGTGAACTTAACTTGAAACACTATGTCTGAGTGGCCGCTGCTTCGGGCAGTTGCATCCCTGCCTCCATCGGCCATTCCCACAGGGAAGCACTGAACTCCGGGATACTCGTTCACCAGGAGAGATTGACACAGCATCTGGAATCGCTGATTAAGAAGCGATTCATAGTTATAGTCCACACCGGCTCCGCGCTAGGACCGCCTAAATGACCAAAGCGTACAGGGAACTCGGGTCACAGAGGGTCTGAACACAGAAAATCGAGAAGCTTCGACTTGTCGGGCTCCTGCCAACTTGCGGCCAGTTGGCTGGCCGACGCCCTGAAGCCAAAGGCAGTGGAGCGATACGGCCGGTCTCCTGTCCGGTCAGAGCCGGCTTGATCCGGAGACGGGCACTTGCTCACGATCTCTGACAAGCCAGTAGCAGGCGCGTATCTGGCGAGCTGGCCGCCGACAGCCCCTTGCCTTAGCAGCTCCTGGGACTCCGGGCACGCCCTTGGGTGGCAGGTCGTGTGCGGTGTCCGCCACCGCCCGCCCCTACTGGCGTAGCCCGTTGGCGTACATCAACGGGAGATGGGCGTGGAACGCACTCCCAGCAGCCACGGTCACAGCCTATGCTCTCCCGAGTTCTGGCCACCCGCGGCCGACGGATACACGGGGGAACGAGTGGACACCATCACTCAGTTAGTGACGATCGCAGCTGTTCTGCTGGGTTCGTTGAGCACGTACGCCGCGAATCAGCTCGTGGAGCGGAGCAAGCGGCGGGAGACTCTGCGCATTCGGTGGGATGAGAAGAAGCTCGACGCCTACGCCGAGTACATCGGCATGGTCCGCTCGTTCATTCACGCCAACGTGCTGCTCTATGAGGTCCGCGAGGGCATGCGCACCATGTCGCGAAGCGAGCACGACCTGACGATGGACCTCACCGACGCTGGCGCCGCACAGGCGGTCGCCTTCGAGCGGCTGATGCTGCTCGCTGGGGATGCCGTGGTCGACGCGGCCCACGCCGTGCAAGAGGCAACCGCGGCAGTCGGCTGGCAGGCCCGGGG
>NZ_JBEYFP010000064.1:0-19818 GCF_040634455.1 Kitasatospora sp. NPDC007106 | reverse complement strand
CGCGGCGTGCGCGCGCCGCCACCGTCCGCACCGCCCCGCGGGCCCGGACCGCTCCCGGGCCGGGACGCCCACGGACGGTAGGATCTCCGTACATCTGTGCCGATTCGCCCGCGGCCCGACGCCCCCGATGAAAGGCCCGCACGCCCGATGGCCCCTCGCCTCTCCGTCGTCGTCCCGATCTACAACGTCGAGCGCTACCTCGAGGAGTGCCTGGACTCCATCGCCGCCCAGACCTTCAGCGACCTGGAATGCGTCATGGTCGACGACGGGTCCAAGGACGGCAGCGCCGCCATCGCCGAGGCCTACGCCGCGAAGGACTCGCGGTTCCGGCTCGTCCGGCAGGAGAACAAGGGCCTCGGCGCGGCCCGCAACACCGGCTACCGGCACATCGCCGACGGCACCGAGTTCCTCGCCTTCGTCGACAGCGACGACACCCTGCCGCCGAGCGCCTACGAGCTGATGATCGGCACCCTGGACGAGACCGGCTCGGACTTCTGCACCGGCAACGTCCAGCGCTTCCGGGCCGTCGGCTACTACCAGTCGGGCGGCCACCGCAAGCCGTTCAAGGAGACCCGGCTGCGGACGCACATCACCGAGGTCCCGACCCTGGTCACCGACCGGACGGCCTGGAACAAGGTCTACCGCCGCAGCTTCTTCGACGGCGCCGGCATCCTCTACCCCGAGGGCATCCTGTACGAGGACGCCCCGGTGAGCGTGCCGCACCACTACCTGGCGACCAGCGTGGACGTGCTCTCCGAGCCGATCTACCACTGGCGCGAGCGCGAGGTCGGCGAGATGTCGATCACGCAGATGAAGACCAACCCCAAGGGCCTGATCGACCGGGTCACCTCGATGGAGCTGGTGCGGGCCTGGCTGCTGGAGCAGACCGACCCGAAGTTCAAGCGCTACCTGCGCACCTACGACGAGAACAACCTCGTCGAGGAGATCCCGATGTTCTTCGGGTCCGTCCTGGACGGCGACACGGACTACCGGGACGCCTACCTGGAGTGCGCCGGCCGGCTGCTGCGCGCCATCGGGCCCGAGCAGATCCGCAAGCTGCGCGCGCCGCTGCGCCTCAAGTACCACCTGACCCTGCAGGGCCGGATCGACGAGCTGGTCGAGCAGATCCGCTTCGAGCGGGACACCAAGGGCGCCGCGCCCGCGCGCGGCCTGCTGCGCCCCTTCGCCGACTACCCGTTCCTGCGCGGCGGGCGCAAGAGCGTGCCCGCGGACGTGCTGCGCCTGGACAACGCGCTGGTGATGCGCACCCGGCTCTACGACGCCTCCTGGACGGAGGGCAAGCTGCACCTCACCGGGCACGCATTCCCCGAGCACCTGGGCGCCGAGCACCGCAGCGACATGGTCAAGGTGCTGGTCCTGCGCGAGGCCAAGGGCCGCCGGGTGCTGGCCCTGCCCGCGAAGGCGCAGTACAGCCCGGAGGCCACCTCCAGCTCCCCGCACGACCTGTACAGCTGCGACTGGGCCGGCTTCCGCGCCGTCATCGACCCGAAGCGGCTGAAGCACCGCGGCGAGTGGCGCGAGGGCTCCTGGCGGGTCCTGATCGCCGGCATCGGCAAGGGCGGCGTGTACAAGGGCCGGATCTCCGGCGGCTGGAGCGACCGGGCCGAGTACCCGCCGGTGCACTGGGTCGAGGACGACGTCCGGGTCGTGCCGTGGCTCAAGGACAACCACGTCAACCTGCGGGTCGAGAAGGTCCGGGCGCGCGCCGCCGGCGTGACGGCCGAGCACGGCACGGTGACCGTCCGCGGCCGGGCCGCCTCCGGTCTGGACCTGGCCGGCGCCCGGCTGCGGCTGCTGCACGTGGAGTCCGACCGCGAGCTGCTCTTCCCGCTGGAGCTCGGCTCCCCGGTGGGCCGCGAGGTGCCGTTCGCCGCGCACTTCCCGGTCGCCGACATGACGGCCGTCCGCAAGGCCTGGGCCGCCCTCGACCCGGCGTCCGCCGAGCGCCTGCGCGACCGCTGGGACACCGAGCTGCAGCTCGCCGACGGCAAGCGGGTGCCCGTCGTGCTCGACGAGCGCACCGCGGCGGTCGAGTTCGACCTGCCCGTCGAGAACGACACCCGGGCGCTCTACACCAAGGCCTCCCCCAGCGGGTACCTGCAGTTCAGCGACCAGGTGCTGCAGCCGGTCGTGGAGGAGGTCACCGCGCGCGGCACGGACGGCTTCCTGCTCAGCGGCACCTTCCCGCTGCCCGGCACCCACACCTACGAGCTGGTGATCCGCCACGACTGGCACGAGGAGGAGCACTGCTACCCGGTGGAGATCGTCGACGGGCGGTTCCGGGCGGCGCTGCCGGCCGTGCCGACCGCGGCCTTCGCCGGCCAGGTGCCGCTCCGCCAGGGCCTGTGGGAGGTCTTCCTGCGGCCGGTCGGCGCGCCCGCCGACGAGGTGTGGCCGCCGGTCCTGCTCGCGCCGCGCTGCCACGCCGCGCTGCCGGTGGAGACCGAGACCCGCGGCAAGCGGGTCGTGCTGGAGCGCCGCGGCTACGACTCGCTGACGCTGCTGGCCCACTCCGACCTCCTCCCGGAGGAGCGCAGCGGCTACCGGCACCGGCAGCTGCGGATCAACGACTACCCCGCGGCCCGCACCCGCCCGGTCACCGACACGGTGCTGTACCTCACCTCGCACGGCGACCGGTACGCGGGCGCCCCGCGCGCGGTGCACGAGGAGCTGCTGCAGCGCGGCCTGCCGCTGCGCCACCTGTGGAGCGTGGACGACCAGCAGGCCGAGCTGCCCGGCACCGTCGAGGCGCTGCGCCAGGACAGCGCCGAGTGGTACGAGGCGCTGGCCACCGCCCGGTACATCGTCACCGAGGCGCACCTGCCGGACTTCTTCGAGCGGCGGCCCGGCCAGACGGTGCTGCAGACCTGGCAGGGCACCCCGCTCAAGCGGATCGGCCTGGACTTCGAGAAGGTCTGGTTCACCGACGCCGAGTACGTCAAGCACCTGCGGCGCGAGGTGCCGCACTGGAGCCTGCTGGTGTCGGGCAACGGATTCTCGACGCCGGTGCTGCGGCGGGCCTTCGACTACGGCGGCGAGATCCTGGAGGCGGGCAACCCGCGCAGCGACGTGCTGCTCGCCGCCGACCGGGAGAAGACCGCCGAGCTCGTCCGCACCCGTCTCGGCCTGCCGGACGGCAAGAAGGTGGTGCTCTACGCGCCGACCTTCCGCGAGGACATGCGCCGCCCCCAGGACGGCTACCAGCTGGACCTGCGGATCGACCTGGCGGCGGCCCGGGCCGCCCTGGGCGACGACCAGGTGCTGCTGGTGCGGCGGCACCCGCTGATGTGCGGCCAGGTGCCGGGCGCCGGCGACGGCTTCGTCTGGGACGTCAGCACCTACCCGGACACCGCGGAGCTGCTGCTCGTCGCCGACGTGCTGGTGACGGACTACTCCTCGGTCATGTTCGACTTCGCGGTCACCGGCAAGCCGATGCTGTTCTTCACGCACGACCTGGAGCACTACCGGGACAACCTGCGCGGCTTCTCCTTCGACTTCGAGGCGACCGCGCCCGGCCCGCTGCTGCGCACCTCCGAGGCGCTCGTCGAGGCGCTCGGCCGGACGGCGGAGGTCGCCGAGGAGTACGCGGACCGGTACGAGGCCTTCCGCGAGGCCTACTGCCACCTGGACGACGGCCGGGCGAGCGCCCGGGTCGTGGACGGACTGCTCGCGCACGAGGGCTGATCCGCTCCACCGGGCGCCCCCGCCGCGTTTGTTGACCGGCGGGGGCGTCACGGTGTGAGATGTCCCGGACCCGGACCGCCCGACGGCGGCCGGGTCCGCCGGTCACTCCTCCTGACCGGCTCCCGCCGTGAAGGGCCGCCTCCCGTGTCTGTGAAATCCGCCGGCGCTCCGTCGCCGACCGAGCCGCGCGCCGTCATACGCTCCCTGCGCTGGGAGGACGACACGTTGCTGCTGACCGGGTTCGCGCACCCGCAGGACCGGCCCTCGGCCACCCGGGGCAGCGCCCGGACCCTGCTGGTGCTGCGCCGCACCGGCAGCCGGGCGTTCGGCTGGGTGTCCACCAGCCCGGTGTACCTCCCCGAGTCCACCGAGGACAGCGGCCTGGCGGAGCTCAACCACGACTGGGCCGGTTTCACGGCCGCGATCGACCCGACCCGGTTCCGGCGCCGCGGTACCTGGACGGAGGGCGAGTGGCGGGTGTCCGCCACGGTCTTCACCGGCCTCAAGCGCAGCCAGGGCGGGTTCCAGGGCCACTGGTGCGGCACCGCGGAGACGCCGCCGGCGCACTGGGTCGCGGACGACGTCCGGGTGGTCCCGGTGTTCCGCGCCAAGCACCTGCGGCTGCGGGTCGAGCGCATACCCGTCCGGGTGCGCGCGGCCGTCCTCACCGAGGACGCGCTCGAACTCTCCGGCGCCGTCGACGGCCGGGTCGGGCGCACCGCGATCCGGCTCCACCGCCCGGAGGGCGGCGCCGAGACGGTGGTCGACCTGACCGCCGACGGCGCGGGCTTCACCGCCCGCATACCGCTGGCGGTGCTGACCGGCGGTGCGGAGTCCGACGAGCCGTGGCAGGCCGAGCTGGTGCACGCCGACGGCCGCACCGAGCCGCTGGTCGTCGACGAGCGGGGCGGCCCGGTCACCGGCCAGTTCCCGCTGCCGGGCACCGCGGACCTGCTGCACGTCGCGCGGGACCGCCGGGACGCCCTCGAACTCGCCGTCCGCCCGCCCGTCGCCCGGGTCGACGAGATCACCGAGCTGCAGGACGGCTTCGTCCTCGGCGGCTCCACCCCGACGACCGGCCAGGGCCCGCTGGAACTCGTGCTGCGGCACTCGGACGGCACCGCCGAACTGCGCCACCCCGCCACCGCGACCAGCGCCGAGCGCTTCCGGGTCACCCTGCCCGCCGGGACGGCCACCGCCGGCGGCGACCGCCTCCCGCTGCGGATGGGCGTGTGGGAGCTGCTGCTGCGCACCGCCGACGGCACCGAACGGCGGGTGACCGTGGCGCCGGCCGCCTTCGACGCCCTGCCGGCCGCGGTCACCGTCGGCCCCAAGACGGTGAAGCTGGAACGCCGTTGGCTGGACACCCTCTTCGTGGACTCCTCCTCCGTCCTGACCGCCGAGGAGCGCAGCGCCTTCGCCCAGCACAGGCTGCGGACGGTGGACTACCCGGCGGCCGGCCACGGCGAGCTGCGCGAGGCGGTCTTCTACGACGTGTTCGGCGGCCGCGGGTACGCCGACTCCCCGGGCGCGATCCACCGCGAGCTCGTCCGCCGCGGCGTCGACGTCGAGCACATCTGGGCCGTCAACGACGCCCAGGGGCAGGTGCCGGCCGGGGTGCGGACGGTGCGGGTGCAGAGCCCCGAGTGGTACGAGGCGCTGGCGACCAGCCGCTACCTGGTCGGCAACACGCACTTCCCGGACTTCGTCGAGCGCCGGCCCGGCCAGGTCGTCGTGCAGACCTGGCACGGCTCGCTGCTCAAGCGGATTGCGCACGACGTGGAGAACGCCTGGCTGGCCGACGCCGGCTACCTGGAGGCGCTGGACCACGAGACGCCGCACTGGAGCGTGCTGGTCTCCCCCAGCCCGTTCGCCACCCCGATCCTCGGCCGGGCGTTCCGCTACGGCGGCGAGATCCTGGAGTCCGGCTACCCCCGCAACGACCTGCTGGCCACCGGCGACGACGCCCTCGCGGCGCGGGTCCGGGCCCGGCTCGGCATCCCCGAGGGCCGCCGGATCGTGCTGTACGCGCCGACCTGGCGCGAGGACCAGCAGCGGGACAACGGCGCCGGCTTCCGCCTCGACCTGCAGCTGGACACCGAGGCGGCCCGGACCGCGCTCGGCGAGGACCACGTGCTGCTGGTGCGCCCGCACGCGCACGTCCGGGAGCCGCTGCCCGGCGCCGGGGACGGCTTCCTGTACGACGTCGGCGACTACCCGGACGTCCAGGAGCTGCTGCTCGTCGCCGACGTCCTGGTCACCGACTACTCGTCGATCATGTTCGACTTCGCGATCACGGGCCGCCCGATCCTCTTCTTCACCTACGACCTGGAGCGCTACCGCGACGTCCTGCGCGGCTTCTACTTCGACTTCGAGACCGAGGCCCCCGGACCCCTGGTCCACACCTCCTCGGAGCTGGTCGAGGCGCTGCGCGACGTGACGGCCGCCACCGCGGACCACGCCGAGCGGTACGCGGCGTTCCGTGCCCTGCACTGCGTGCTGGACGACGGCAAGGCGAGCGCCCGGGTCGTCGACCGGATGCTCGCCGGCTGACGCCACCGCCGCGGCGGCCGGCCGGGACCCGCCCGATAGGGTGGCACCGCTCGGACACCCGTTCCGCGCCGCCCCCGCAACCCCCATACGGAGTGAACCGTGCTGGACACCTCAGCCGTCGCCGTCGGTCCCGCCGCCGGCCGGCGCCTCCACCGGGCGGCCCGGCGGGTCGCACCGCGGTGGCGCATGCCGCTGCTGGTGACGGTCGGCTGCCAGGTGATCTGGCTGTTCTACTGGGCGGCCTTCTACCCGGGCCTGCTCAGCTACGACTCGGTGATGTACACCTGGCAGGTCACCACCGGGCACTGGACCTCCGACCACTCGGTGCTCTACGACGCCGCGGTCTGGCTGGCGCTGCACCTCCCGGGCAAGTTCGCGCTGCTCACGCTGGCGCAGACGACCGTGATGTCGGTGGCGCTCGGCTACACCTGCGCGGCCGTGCGGGACCTCGGGGTGCGGGCGCGCTGGTGCGTCCCCGCCGCGCTGGCCACCGCCGCGCTGCCGCCGACCGGGACCTTCGTGGTGTTCGTCTGGAAGGACGTGCCCTTCACCATCAGCGCGGTGCTGGTGTTCGCCGCGGCGGCCCGGCTGGTCGCCCGGCGCGGCACCGCGCCGGAGCCCGGCCGCTGGCTGCGGCCCGGCGGCTACCGCTTCGACCTGCTGGTGTTCTCCGCCGGTCTGCTGGGCCTCGGGCTGTTCCGCAACAACGGCCTGATCGTCGCGCTCTTCGCCGGCCTGGTGCTGCTGCCGTTCCTGCCCGGGCTCCGCAGGTCGCTGGCGGTGCTGACGCTGATCGCGGTCGTCCTGCCGGGCGCCGCCCAGCTCGGCGGCTACCGGATGCTCGGTGTCGCGCAGCCCCCGGCCAACTCCGTGTTCGGCATGAACTACGCGGACATCGCGGTCGCCTACAAGGAGGTGCCGTGGGTGTTCAGCGGCGCCGACCGCCGGCTGCTGGCCGAGGTCGCGCCGATGTCCACCTGGGAGACCGGCGCCAACTGCCGCACCGCCGACCTGCTCTCCAACAGCAAGGCCCCGTTCGACCGGAACGCCGCCCAGCAGCACAACGACGAACTGGTCGGCCTCTGGACGAAGGTCTTCAAGAAGCGTCCCGACGTGCTCGTCGACGCCCGGCTGTGCCGCGGCGCGATCGCCTGGGACCCGTTCTCCGACTGGAGCGTGGACGCCGGCGCCACCATCATCGCGCCGCTGGAGCGCCCCGGTGACCTGTGGGGATGGGCCGCCGCCCCCGAGACCGCCGACCCCGCGGCCGGCGCGGTGCAGATCAGCGGCCGGATGGCCGACAGCCCCTACCTCCCGGCGCTGCGCAGCCACCCGCTGTCGAAGAGCCTGAACCTGGCCGCCACCTGGCTCACCAACCTCTCGAAGGCCCGGCACTTCGACACGCTGCTGTGGCGCGGCGCCACCTGGACGTACCTGGCGTACGCGGCGCTCGCCTGCTACGCGGTGGGACGCCGGAACCGGGCGGTGTGGGGGACGGCCGGGGTGCTGCTGGGCATGCAGCTGATGCTGATGGCCTCCACGCCCGCCGGGCTGTTCCGCTACAACGTGGCCCCGCTGTTCATCGGGCCGCTCTGCCTCGGGCTGATCGCGGCGGCGCGCCGCGCCCGCGAGCGCAAGTAGCCCTGCGGGCACGAGCAGCACCTGCGGGCGCCGCCGCGGACCGGTACGGTCCGCGGCGGCGCCCGCAGGCGTTCAGAACAGTCGGCGGCGCAGTGCGCCGGCCGCCGCGCGCGGCGAGAGGACGTCGAGCAGCGCCTCGCCCTTGCGGTCGGTGCGGATCCGGGTGGCGCGCGGCCGGCCGCCGGCCAGCGCGGGCCTGGCCCGTCCGGCCGGGCCGAGGCCGTCGGGGCGCAGCGGCATGTCGTAGGTGCCCGTCCCGAGCCGCAGGCGCAGCAGGAGGCGCCAGCTGCCCGGGACGGGCAGGGCGGCCGGGTCGACGTGGACGCGGGCGGTGAAGAGGCCGCCGTCCTCGGCGGGCAGCGGGAGCTCGACCTCCGGTCCGCCGCCGGTGCGCCGCAGCAGCAGGCTCTGCCGGGGCCGGTCGGGGCCGTAGGCGCCGGGCGGCAGGATCAGCGCGGTGCGCGTCTCGACGAGGTAGCCGCGGCCGTCGCGGTGGACGGCGCCGTGGTCGGGGCAGCCGGCCTGCTGGAGGCGGGCGAGGTCTTCGAGTTCGGTGCGCCGGCCCTCGCGCAGCAGCCGCACGCGGATCCGGTCGAGCGGCGGCAGTGCGGTGAGCGCCGAGTCGGGGACGAGTTCGGCCAGGATCGCGCCGGACTCGCGGGCGTACCGCTCGCGCAGGTCGTCGGACCAGTCGAGGAACTCGCCGCGGAACCGGTTGAGCAGTTCCTCCTGGACCCAGCGCAGCAGCAGCCCGTCCCGGTCGGCGCCGGGCTCCGTGTGCGCGAGCACCGTCTCCACGGCGCCGCGGACCTGGGCGTAGAAGGGCTCGGGTTCGACCACCTGCCGGGTGAGGTGGTCGAAGCCGTCGCGCTGCACGAGGTAGTAGCAGTCGTAGTCGGCGACCACCGAGATGGCGCGGGCCAGGAAGTAGGCGGGGACGACGAACGCCTGCTCCTCGGCGAGCCGGACGCCTTCGGCGAACCGCAGGCCGTGCTCGGCGACCAGGGAGCGGCGGTACAGCTTGTGCGCGGTCAGGCTCCACACGGCGCGGGTGGTGCGGACGTCGCCGGTGGTGACGCCGGTCTCGAACGGTATGCGGGCGGCGCTGCGGCCGACGCCCCTGATCCGGCCGAGGACGACGTCGGAGCCGTCCCGTTCGGCGGCGTCGACCATGCGCCGCAGGGCGTCGGGGCCGAGGTGGTCGTCGGGGTCGGCGAAGAAGAGGAACTCGCCGCGGGCGAGGGCGATCGCGCGGTTGCGCGGGCCGCCGGGGGCGCCGCTGTTGGGCTGGTGGACGACGGTGACCTGCGGGTGCTCGGCGGCCCAGCGGTCCAGTGCCCCGCCGCTGCCGTCGGTGGAGCCGTCGTCCACCGCGACGACCTCCAGCAGGTCGCGGCCGAGGGTCTGGTCGAGGATCGAACCCAGGCACTCGTCGAGGTGGTCCACCGCGTTGTAGACCGGAATGACCACGCTGACCTTGGGTATCGCCTGCTCGACCATGCGGGACATGATAGGTCGCCGCGCCCGGGCGCCCGGGCGCGGCTACCCGCCGAAGGCGTAGTCGCGCCAGGGCCGCCAGACCTCGTCGGGGCCGAACCGGGAGAGGCCGAAGCCGGGCACGGTGAAGGCGGCGTGGAAGGCGCGGGCCTTCTCCTGGGCCTCGTCGAGGATGTCCTCGGGCAGGCCGTGCGCCACGGTGACGTGCGGGTGGTACGGGAAGGCCAGCTCGCGGGCGAGCGGCCCGGAGCGCACCGCGGCCTCCAGTTCGCGGCACTCCTGTGCGCCGCCCTCGACCCGGACGAACACCACCGGGGAGACCGGCCGGAAGGTGCCGCTGCCCTGCAGCAGCATCGGGAACGGCCGGTGCGCGGCGGCGACGCCGAGCAGGTGCGCCTCGATCTCCGGCAGGCGCACGGTGGGCACCTCGGTCGGCGGCAGCAGCGTGACGTGGGTGGGTATGGACCGGGCGTGCGGGTCGCCGTG
The DNA here is from genome assembly GCF_040634455.1 of Kitasatospora sp. NPDC007106. Lineage (NCBI taxonomy): Bacteria > Bacillati > Actinomycetota > Actinomycetes > Kitasatosporales > Streptomycetaceae > Kitasatospora > Kitasatospora sp. NPDC007106. The sequence continues at coordinate 9,936 of NZ_JBEYFP010000064.1, read as the reverse complement.
GCCCGCGCGGGCGTCCTGGACGGCGGAGCCGTACGGCTCCGGCACCGATATCGACACGCCGATGGTGACGGCCTCCGGGAGTCCGCGGAACTCCCGGGGGCCGCCGCCGTCGGCGCCTGCTCCGGCGGTGCGCGCCATCAGCGCTTGGGCGCCAGGAAGCCGATGCGGTCGTAGACCGTGGCGAGGGTCTGCGAGGCGACCTCGCGGGCCTTCTCCGCGCCGAGGCCGAGCACCCGGTCGAGCTCGGCCGGGTCGTCGAGGTAGGTCCGGGTGCGGGCCTGGAAGGGCGTGACCCACTCGGTGAAGAGCTCGGCCAGCTCGGTCTTGAGCGCGCCGTACATCCGGCCCTCGAAGTGGGCGACCAGCTGCTCGATCGACTGCCCGCTGAGCGCGGAGTGGATGCGCAGCAGGTTGGAGACGCCCGGCTTCTCCTCCTCGTCGTAGGAGACGACGGTGCCGGTGTCGGTGACGGCGCTCTTGAACTTCTTGGCGCTGGCCTTGGGGTCGTCGAGCAGGTTGACCAGGCCCTTGGCGGAGGAGGCCGACTTGCTCATCTTCGCCGTCGGGTCCTGGAGGTCCAGGATCTTGGCGGTCTCCTTGAGGATGTGCGCCTTCGGCACGGTGAAGGTGGGCTCGTACCGGGTGTTGAAGCGCTCCGCGAGGTCGCGGGTGAGCTCCAGGTGCTGGCGCTGGTCCTCGCCGACCGGGACGAGGTCGGCCTGGTAGAGCAGGATGTCCGCGATCTGCAGGACCGGGTAGGTGAACAGGCCGACGGTGGTGCGGTCGCTGCCCTGCTTGGCGGACTTGTCCTTGAACTGGGTCATCCGGGACGCCTCGCCGAAGCCGGTGAGGCAGTTCATGACCCAGCCGAGCTGCGCGTGCTCGGGCACGTGCGACTGGACGAACAGGGTGCAGCGCTCCGGGTCGAGGCCGGCGCCGAGCAGCTGGGCCGCGGAGATCCGGGTGTTCTCGCGGAGCTGGGCCGGGTCCTGCTCGACGGTGATCGCGTGCAGGTCGACGACCATGTAGAAGGCGTCGTTGGCGTCCTGCAGCGCGACCCACTGCTGGACGGCGCCCAGGTAGTTGCCGAGGTGGAACGAGCCCGAGGTGGGCTGGATGCCGGAGAGCACCCGGGGACGGTCCTTGACCGGACCTGCGACCGCTGCGTTGACCATGTCGGCCATTGTTCCAGTTTCACCGACCGCTCAGGAAACATCTGCCCCTGGAGGTTCCGCCAGTGTGACCGCACTCACCCGGATCCGTTCGATCCGGCGGCCGTCGAGCTTGGCGACGGTCAGCCGCACCCCGTCCTCGGTGGTGACCTGGTCGCCGGACTCGGGCAGCCGGCCGAGCTCGCGGACGAGGTATCCGGCCACCGTCTCGTACGGGCCCTCGGGCAGGGCGACGCCGGTCTCGTCGGCGAAGTCGGCGAGGTTCAGCATGCCGTCGAGCTCCATGCCGCCGCCGGCCAGCCGGCGGGTGGCGGTGGTGTCGAGGGCGTCGTACTCGTCGCGGATCTCGCCGATGACCTCCTCGACGAGGTCCTCCAGGGTGACGATGCCGGCGGTGCCGCCGTACTCGTCGACGACGATCGCCAGGTGGTGGCCCTCGCGGCGCATCTCGCCCATGGCCTCCAGCACCCGCTTGGTGGCGGGCAGCAGCTTGACCGGCCGGGTGAGGTCGCGCACCCGCACGGCCTTGGCGCCGCGGGCGCCGTAGAGGTCCCGGACGTGGACGAAGCCGGTGACGGAGTCGTAGGAGCCCTCGACGACCGGGTAGCGGGAGTGCGGGGCGGAGTCGGTCTCCGGGCGGACCTCGGAGACCAGGCGCTCGGCGTCGAGGAAGGTCACCTCGGTGCGGGGCTTCATCACCTCGCGCAGCTGGCGCTCGCCGGCCGCGAAGACGTCGTTGATCAGGGCGCGCTCGTCGCTGCCGAGCTCGGTGTTGGCGGCGACCAGGCCGCGCAGCTCCTCGGAGCTCATCGAGCCGCGGCCGGCCGTCGGGTCGCCGCCGAGCAGGCGCACCATCAGGTTGGTGGAGAGGCCGAGCACCCAGATCGCCGGGCGCAGCACCACCGACATGACGTCGACGACCGGGGCGGCGAGCACCGCGATGGAGTCGGCCCGCTGCAGCCCGATCCGCTTGGGGGTCAGCTCGCCGAGGACCAGCGAGGCGTAGCTGATGACCAGGGTGAGCCCGACCAGGGCGACGGTGTCGGCGAGCCCTTCGGAGAGGCCGAGGCGGACGAAGAGCGGGGCGACCTTGCCGGCCAGGGTGTCGGCGCCGAACGCGGCCGAGAGGAAGCCCATGCAGGTCACGCCGACCTGGACGGCGGCGAGGAAGCGGTTGGGGTCGGCCGCGAGGTGGGCGGCCCGGGCCGCGCGCCGGGTGCCGGCCGCCTCCAGGGCGCGGATCTGGCCCTCGCGCAGCGAGATCAGCGAGATCTCGGCGACGTTGAACAGACCGCCCAGCATGATGAAGACGAGGACGAGCGCGGCGTCCTCGATGTTTTCGGTCACGGCAGGAGTGTAGAAGGACGGCCGGGCGCCCCCCGGGCACCCGGCCGTCCTTCCTGTGCGGGCCGCGTCGGCCGCGGGGCTCAGATGAGGCCGAGCTCCTGCACCGCGTCGCGCTCCTCGGCCAGCTCGTTGACGGAGGCGTCGATGCGGGCGCGGTCGAACTCGGAGAGCTCCAGGCCCTGGACGATCGTGAAGGTGCCGTTCTCGGTGGTGACCGGGAAGGAGGAGATCAGGCCCTCCGGCACGCCGTAGGAACCGTCGGAGACGATGCCCATGGAGGTCCAGTCGCCGGCCGGGGTGCCGTTGACCCAGGTGTACACGTGGTCGATGGCGGCGTTGGCGGCCGAGGCGGCCGAGGACGCGCCGCGGACCTCGATGATCTCGGCGCCGCGCTTGGCGACCTTCGGGATGAAGAAGTCCTGGACCCAGGCCTGGTCGGAGCCGGTGGCCTCGAAGGCGGACTTGCCGGCGATCTCGGCGTGGAAGACGTCGGGGTACTGGGTGGCGGAGTGGTTGCCCCAGATGGTGACCTTCTTGACGTCCTCGACGGTGACGCCGGCCTTCTTGGCGAGCTGGGCGACGGCGCGGTTGTGGTCGAGGCGGGTCATCGCGGTGAAGCGCTCGGCCGGGACGTCCGGGGCGTTGCGCTGGGCGATCAGGGCGTTGGTGTTGGCCGGGTTGCCGACGACCAGGACCTTGATGTCGTCCGCGGCGTGGTCGTTGATGGCCTTGCCCTGGGGGCCGAAGATGCCGCCGTTGGCCTGCAGCAGGTCGCCGCGCTCCATGCCGGCGGTGCGCGGGCGGGCGCCGACCAGCAGGGCGACGTTGGCGCCGTCGAAGGCGGTGGCGGCCTGGTCGGTGATGGTGATGTCGCGCAGCAGCGGGAAGGCGCAGTCGTCGAGCTCCATCGCGACACCCTCGGCGGCCTTCAGGCCCTGCGGGATCTCCAGGAGGCGGAGGTTCACCGGGACGTCGGCACCGAGCAGGTGGCCCGAGGCGATGCGGAAGAGCAGGGCGTAGCCGATCTGGCCGGCCGCTCCGGTAACGGTGACGTTGACGGGGGTGCGAGTCATTTCTACCTTCTCCAGCAAATCGCCAGGTGCCCCAGGCACGTCGTCGGCGCACTGGAGCCGAGGATGATCTCTCGACGTCGAGAGACCTGCGTCAGGTTATCGCAAAGGCAAGCGTATGCCGCCTCGCCGGGCGTGGCTGTTGCGTCACACAGCGCGCGCCACGCCGTCGGCGCGGGGCGCGGGGCCGCCCGTCCCGCGACCGCCCCGCGCCCCCGCCGGGTCAGTGCCGGGGCCGGCCGACCAGCCGCCCGATGTCGTCCAGCCACGAGAGGTGCAGCCACGGATCGGGCTGCGCGACCAGGGTGAGCAGCACGATCACGCCGCCGAGGAAGGTCAGCACGCCGACGTCGGTGAAGCGGCTGCGCACCGCGAGCATGCCGACCTCGGGCAGGGCGGCGCGCAGGGCGGCGCCCAGCAGCAGGGCCAGGCCGACGATCAGCAGGCCGATCTTGAAATCGGCGAACCAGATGACGGCGAGTCCGAGCCCGGCCACCGCGAGGCAGAGCGTTATCGGCCACTGCCGCACCGGCAGCGAGTGGCCGCGCCCGAGCGCCGCGGCCGAGCCCTCCGGCGGCAGGGTGCCGGTGGTCTTCAGCGGACGGCGCCCGGTGCGGGGGGCGCGCACGACGGCCATCGGCTCAGCCGTCGGCGCGGCGCTCGGCCGCCTCGACGATGTTGTTGAGCAGCATGGCGCGGGTCATCGGGCCGACCCCGCCCGGGTTCGGGGAGATCCAGCCCGCGACCTCGGCCACGCCGGGGTGCACGTCGCCGACGATCTTGCCCTCGCTGCGGCTGACGCCGACGTCGAGGACGGCCGCGCCGGGCTTGACGTCGGCCGGCTTGACCAGGTGCGGCACACCGGCGGCGGCGATCACGATGTCGGCCTTGCGCAGGTGGTAGGCGAGGTCCCGGGTGCCGGTGTGGCAGAGGGTGACGGTGGCGTTCTCGCTGCGGCGGGTCAGCAGCAGGCCGATGGAGCGGCCGACGGTCACGCCGCGGCCGATCACGACCACCTCGGCGCCGTCGATCTCGACCTGGTGGCGGCGGAGCAGCTCGACGATGCCGAGCGGGGTGCACGGCAGCGGGCCCTGGATGCCGAGGGCGAGGCGGCCGAGCGAGGTCGGGTGCAGGCCGTCGGCGTCCTTGTCCGGGTCCATCAGCTCCAGGACGGTGTTCTGGTCGAGGCCCTTGGGCAGCGGCAGCTGCACGATGTAGCCGGTGCAGGCCGGGTCGGCGTTGAGCTCGCGGACGACGTCCTCGACGTCCTGCTGGGTGGCGGTGGCGGGCAGTTCGCGCTGGATGGAGGCGATGCCGACCTCGGCGCAGTCCTTGTGCTTGCCGTTGACGTACCAGCGGCTGCCCGGGTCGTCGCCGACCAGGACGGTGCCGAGGCCGGGGACGACGCCCCGCTCCTTGAGGGCCGCCACGCGGACGGCGAGTTCGGACTTGATCGCGGCGGCGGTGGCCTTGCCATCGAGAATCTGGGCAGTCATGGCCCCCATTGTCCCGGATCGGCGGAGGCGGACGCGCCGCGGGCCGGGCCGCCGCCCGGGGGCGCGGCCCGCGGTGTGCGCGCCGCCCCGGTGCCCCGGGCGGCCCGGCCGGCGCGCCCCCGGAACGAACCGCCGCAAAGGCGGGCAGGGCGTGCGCGGCCCGGTTGCGGTTGCGCCACAGTTGCGTCCGCGGGGCGGTCGCGGCTGGACAGCGCGCCGTGGTAACGACCACGATGGCCCGAGCAATCTCTGCTGCCCGCGTCCTGGTGACAGGCCATCGGGGACCACGGGGGACGATCGTCGGGGGAAGACCACAGTGAGCAATCCGTACCAGCCGGATCCTTACGGCGGCTACGGCCAGCCGCAGCAGCAGCCCTACGGCACGCCCGGGTACGGCGCACCGCAGTACCAGCAGCCCCAGCCCGGCTACGGCTACCCGCAGCAGCCCCAGCCGTACGCCCCGGCCGGCCCCGTGGTCGTCCAGGCGAACTCGCCGGCCACCGCGTCCGTGGTGCTGGGATTCGTCGCCATCCTGACGTCCTGCTTCTACGGCGGCTTCCTCGGCCTGATCGGCCTCGGCGTCGGCATCGCCGGCCTGAACAAGTCGAACCAGACGGGCGTCGGCCGCAACGCGGCCATCGGCGGGATCGTGCTGAACGTCCTCGCGGTGCTGATCTCCATCGCGATCGTGGTCTTCTACTTCAGCGTCCAGCCGTGACCGTCGCCGTGCCCTCGTCCGCAGGTGCGCTGACGACCCGTTGGCGGCGGACCGCCGGCACGGTGTCGGGCGGGCTGATGCGGGTGCTGCTGCGCGGAGCCGGCGGTGCGGTCGCCGCGGTCGCGGTGGCCCAGCTGCACGACGCCCACGACCCCGGCGTGCTCTGCCTGCTGCGCCGCTTCACCGGCATCCCCTGCCCGGCCTGCGGCAGCACCACCGTCTTCATCGAGGCCGGACACGGCAACTGGGCGGCCGCGCTGGCCGCCAACCCGGTCACCGTGGTGGCCGCGCTCGCGCTGCTGCTCGCACCGCTCGGCCCGGGACGCTGGTGGTGGGAGCTGTCGAACAAGCGGCGCAACGCGGTGATCGGCACCGCCTTACTGCTGGCCTGGACGTGGCAGCTGAACCGACTCGGCATCTCGCGTCCCTGAAGTCCGCGGGACCTGACGGGCATTGACCTCCCGATGTCAGGTCCCTCCGCTAGTGTCCCATCCGGTCGGTGCCTCAACTGCCCGTCCGTCCCCAGGGTTTTCCTGCAGTTCCGTCCACACTCCTTCCTGCCCGGAGGCATTCGATGAGCTACCCGCCCGACCCGAACAACCCGTACAGCCAGCAGCCGCCCGCGCCGGGCTACGGCTACCCGCAGCAGGCCCCGCCGCCGGCCCCCGGCTACGGCTACCCGCAGCAGGCCCCGCCGCCGGCCCCCGGCTACGGCGCCCCCGGCGGCTACGGCATCCCGCCGCAGCCGGGCCCGTACGGCAACGCGGCCCAGGTGCAGCAGTTCTACGCGGGCTGGGGTTCGCGGGTGGCGGCGTACATCGTCGACTACCTGATCGTCGGCGTGCCCGCCGGCATCTTCTACGGCATCGGTGCCGCGGTCGGCATCTCCAAGGCGGAGTGCACCACCGACCCGACCACCTACGCCTACAGCTGCACCGGCGGCGGCGTCTCCGGCGCCGGCATGGCCATCATGGCCATCGGCTGGCTGCTGGCGATCGCGGGCGGCCTGTGGCTGATCCACCGCGAGGGCACCACCGGCCAGACCCCGGGCAAGAAGATGGTCAACATCCGCGTCCTGCGCGAGGCCGACGGCCAGCCGCTGGGCTTCGGCATGGCCTTCGTCCGCAAGATCTGCCACGCCGTCGACGGCATCTGCTGCCTCGGCTACCTGTGGCCGCTGTGGGACGCCAAGAAGCAGACCTTCGCCGACAAGATCATGAGCTCGGTGGTCGTCAAGTCCCAGTGATCGGCCCTCCCGCCGACCGCAACGCCGAAGGCCCCCGCACTCCGAGGAGTGCGGGGGCCTTCGGCGTTGCGGATCAGTGGAAGAAGTGCCGGGTGCCGGTCAGGTACATCGTGACGCCGGCCTTCGCGGCGGCGGCGACCACCTCTTCGTCGCGGATCGAACCGCCGGGCTGCACCACGGCCTTCACACCGGCGGCGGCCAGGATCTCCAGGCCGTCCGCGAACGGGAAGAAGGCGTCCGAGGCGGCGTAGGAGCCCTGCGCGCGCTCACCGGCCCGCTCGACCGCGAGCTTGCAGGAGTCCACCCGGTTGACCTGGCCCATGCCGACGCCGACCGAGGCGCCGCCCTTGGCGAGCAGGATCGCGTTGGACTTGACGGCCCGGCAGGCCCGCCAGGCGAAGGCGAGCTCGGCGAGCTCGGCCTCGGAGAGCGCCTCGCCGGTGGCCAGCGTCCAGGTCGACGGGTCGTCGCCGGCCGCGTCCACCCGGTCGACCTGCTGCAGCAGCACGCCGCCGCTGATCCGGCGGACCTCCAGCGCGTCGGCGGGCGCCTCGGGGGCGCGCAGCACGCGCAGGTTCTTCTTCTTGGTCAGCACCTCCAGGGCGCCGTCCTCGTAACCGGGGGCGACGACGACCTCGGTGAAGATCGGGGCGATCTGCTCGGCCAGCTCGACGGTGACCGGGCGGTTCACCGCGATGACGCCGCCGTACGCGGAGACCGGGTCGCACTCGTGCGCCTTGCGGTGGGCCTCGGCGACGTCCGCGCCGACCGCGATGCCGCACGGGTTGGCGTGCTTGATGATCGCGACGGCCGGCTCGGCGTGGTCGTACGCGGCGCGGCGCGCGGCGTCGGTGTCCATGTAGTTGTTGTAGGACATCTCCTTGCCGTGCAGCTGCTCGGCGCCCGCCAGGCCGCCGGTGCCGTCGGTGTAGAGCGCCGCCTGCTGGTGCGGGTTCTCGCCGTAGCGCAGGACGTTCTGGCGCTCCCAGGTGGCGCCGAGGAAGGCCGGGAAGGACTCCTCCGACTCCGTGTAGCCGGACTCCTCGAACCAGGAGGCCACGGCCACGTCGTACGCGGCGGTGTGCGCGAAGGCGGCGGCCGCCAGGCGCTTGCGGGTCAGCAGGTCGAAGCCGCCGCCCTTGACCGCGCCGAGCACGTCGTCGTAGCGGGCCGGGTCGACGACCACGGCGACCGAGGGGTGGTTCTTGGCCGCGGCGCGGACCATCGACGGACCGCCGATGTCGATCTGCTCGACGCACTCGTCCGGGGTGGCGCCGGAGGCGACGGTGGCGGTGAACGGGTAGAGGTTCACCACGACCAGGTCGAACGGCTCGACACCCAGCTCGGCGAGCTGCGCGCGGTGCGACTCCAGGCGGAGGTCCGCGAGGACGCCGGCGTGCACCCGCGGGTGCAGGGTCTTGACCCGGCCGTCCAGGCACTCGGGGAAGCCGGTCAGCTCGGAGACCTCGGTGACCGGGACGCCCGCAGCGGCGATCCGGCCCGCGGTGGAGCCGGTGGACACGATCGCGACCCCGGCGGCGTGCAGCCCCTGGGCCAGCTCCTCCAGTCCGGTCTTGTCGTAGACGCTGATCAGCGCACGGCGGATCGGGCGTACGTCCTCGGAGACGGGGGGCGTGCTGTGGGCGGCGCTCATGCCGGAATCCATACCTTTCGGTCTTCGATGCGGTGGCCTTCGCGGGCCAGCCGGCCCACGACCTCGACGAGCAGCGTGCGCTCGACAGTCTTGATGCGCTCGTGCAGCGCTTCGCCGCCATCGGCGTGGTCGGCGTCCAGGACCTCCACGACGCCCTGCGCGATGATCGGCCCGGTGTCCACGCCGGCGTCGACCAGGTGGACGGTGCAGCCGGTGACCTTCACGCCGTAGGCGAGGGCGTCCGGCACGCCGTGCGCGCCGGGAAAGGCCGGCAGCAGGGCGGGGTGGGTGTTGACGATCCGGCCGGCGAAGGCGCCGATGAACTCCGGACCGAGGATCTTCATGAAGCCCGCGGTCACCACCAGGTCGGGCTCGTACCCGGCGACCGAGGCGGTCAGCGCGGCGTCCCATGCGGCCCGGTCGGCGTGGTCGACGATCCGGTGGACGAAGGTCGGGATGCCGGCGGCCTCGGCCCGCTTCAGGCCGGCGATGTCGGTGCGGTCCGCCCCGACGGCGAGGATCACCGCGCCGTAGGCCGGGTCCTGCGCCGCGTCGATCAGCGCCTGGAGATTGGTGCCGGAACCCGAGACCAGGACCACCAGACGGGCCGGTCCGGGCGTGCGCGGCGGAAAGACTTGGGCGGAAGCGGCGGCCACTGCGCGAATCTCCGTACGTCGTGTCGCCCGCTGGTACGTCCACCGTCGGTGGGGCCACTACGGGCGGCGGCAGGTCGAGCCGGACGGCACCGCCGGGGCGTCTCCGCTGCGCTGCGGGGGCCCGGGGGAACCGCTGTGGACTGCTGACCGTCACCACGATAACGGCTGGTCGAAGGCGTTCCGTCACCAGCAGACCACGCTACGCGCGTAGTTGAGACACGGATCTCGCCGTACGGTGCCGCAGCCGGACACGGACCGGCGGTCCGCGGGCACGCCGGCGGGCTCGGGTGGGTGGCGTGCGGGTGGGTGGGAGGTGTGCGAGCGGGTAGAAGGGGCTCGGTCGCCGCGGGCGGGACGGCGGTGTCGGAGGCGGTGCTGCGGGGCGGGCGGTGCGGCGGACGGCAGGGCCCGGCACGGCCCGCGGGCCCACCCGGCAGGGCGGCGCCGAGCCCGTACCGCCCTGCGGGATCATTGGAGGCGCGGGGGGCGGCCCGCGCGGGCCCCCGCCCCCCCGGCCGCGAGTGAATGGGGGCCCCCTCACCAACCGGGACCAGCCCCGCCCCCGCTCCCCCGTCGC
>NZ_JBEYFP010000063.1:11860-20403 GCF_040634455.1 Kitasatospora sp. NPDC007106 | reverse complement strand
GTCAGCCGCGGGTGCGCCAGCCGTGGTCGACCGGGCCGATCCCGGCTCCCAGGGCGAAGCCGGCGGCGATCGCCCCGGTGACGTACTCCTTGGCGGCGCCGACGGCCTCCGGCACGGTGCTGCCCTTGGCGAGTTCGGCGGCGATCGCGCTGGCCAGGGTGCAGCCGGTGCCGTGGGTGTGCCGGTTGTCGTAGCGCGCCGCCCGGTACCAGTGGCGCTCCCCGTCGGCGCCGGCCAGCAGGTCGACGGCCTCGCCGGCCAGGTGGCCGCCCTTGACCAGCGCCCAGCGCGGGCCGAGCGCGAGGACCGCCTCGGCGGCGGCGGGCAGGTCCTTCTCGTCCTCGACGACCACCCCGGTGAGCTGCGCCACCTCGTGCAGGTTGGGGGTGGCGACCGTCGCGACCGGCAGCAGCCGCTCGCGGACGGTGGCGACCGCCTCGGCGGCGAGCAGGGCGTCGCCGTGCTTGGACACCCCGACCGGGTCGACCACGACGGGCGCGCCGACGCCGGCCAGCAGTTCGGAGACGGTCTCGACCAGTTCGACCGAGGCCAGCATGCCGGTCTTCACCGCCTGCACGCCGATGTCGTCGACCACGCTGCGGAACTGCGCCCGGACGGCCTCCGCCGGCAGCTCCCAGTAGCCCTGGACGCCGAGCGAGTTCTGCGCGGTCACCGCGGTGATCACGCTCATCCCGTGCACGCCGAGCGCGAGCATCGCCTTGAGGTCGGCCTGGATGCCGGCACCCCCGCCGCTGTCCGAACCGGCCACCGTGAGCACACGGGGCGGAGCGGCGGAGCCGGCGGCGGACACGGAGGACTGTTCAGTCGGAGCCATGCCCGACAACCTACCGGGGAGGCCTCAGAGCACGGCCTCCGACTCCAGCCAGCGGTACTCCGGGACCGTCTTGAGTTCCCGCACCCCGTCGGCGATCGGCAGCAGCTCGACCTCGGTGCCGCGCAGGGCCGTGAAGTGCCCGAAGGCACCCTTGTGGACGGCCTCGACGGCGTGCCAGCCGAACCGCGTGGCGAGCACCCGGTCGCGGGCGGTCGGGCAGCCGCCGCGCTGGGTGTGCCCGAGGATCACCGGCCGGGCCTCGGTGCCGAGGATGCCCTCCAGCTCGCGGGCGAGCTTGTTGCCGATGCCGCCGAAGGTCTGGTGGCCGTACTGGTCGAGGCCGCCGTGGTCGAAGAGCAGCGTGCCCGGCATCGGCCGGGCGCCCTCCGCGACGGCGATGATGGCGAACTTCTTGCCGCGCCGGAAGCGTTCCTCGACCAGCCGTGCCACGGCCTCGATGTCGAACGGCTTCTCCGGGATCAGGATGCCGTGCGCCCCGCCGGCCATGCCCGCGGTCAGGGTGATCCACCCGGTGTGCCGTCCCATCAGCTCCACCACCATCACCCGCTGGTGCGACTCGGCGGTGGTCTTCAGCCGGTCGATCGCCTCGGTGGCGACGTGCACGGCGGTGTCGAAGCCGAAGGTGACGTCGGTGGCGTCGATGTCGTTGTCGATGGTCTTGGGCACGCCGACCACGGGCAGCCCGGCGTCGCTGAACATCCCGGCGGCGGTCAGCGTGCCCTCGCCGCCGATGGCGATCAGGGCGTCGATGCCGAGGTCGGCGGCGAGCGCGCGGCACTCCAGGACGGCCTGCTCGATGCGGTCCCGCCGCACCCGGGCGGAGCCGAGCACGGTGCCGCCGAGGGTGAGCAGACCGGTGACGTCGTCGTGCGACACCGTCCGGGCCCGGCCCTCGATCAGACCGAGGAAGCCGTCCTCGATGCCGACGATCTCGTCCCCGTGCACGTCGGTGCCGCGGTGGACGATGGAACGGATGACCGCGTTGAGGCCGGGGCAGTCGCCGCCGCTGGTGAGGACGCCGATACGCATGGTCGCCTGGTCTCCCTGGGGCGGGCGGCCCCGAGTCGTGGCGGTCCGGGGCCGGTCGGCACCGGGCGGCCGGGCCGGACGGGTCGGCCGCCCCGGCACCACGGCAAGACTACGCGCTGCTACCGTCCCGGCGGCCCCACCGCGCCCGGCCCCGGCTCACCCGTTCGGGGTCACTCGGCGGCGAAGTGGTCCCAGCCGCCGACCCGCTCCCAGGGCGCCCCGTCGACGGTGACCCGGCCGCCGCGGCCCGGCCGCGCGGTGCGCACGACCTCGCCGACCACCCGCCACCGGGCGGGCAGCTGCACGCTCTTGGGGAAGGTCGCCACGATGGCGTGGTCCTCGCCGCCGGAGAGCACCCACAGCAGCGGGTCCACGCCGACGGCCTGCCCGATGTCGGCCATCTGCGCGGGGACGTCGAAGTCGGCGGCCCGCAGGTCGATGTCCACCCCGCTGGCCGCGGCGACGTGCCCGAGGTCGGCGACCAGGCCGTCGCTGACGTCGACCATCGAGGTGGCGCCGAGGTCCGCGGCGGCCGGGCCGGCGTGGTACGGCGGCTCGGGACGGCGGTGCGCCTCGACGAAGGCCCGCGGCGAGCGGAAGCCCCGCTGGAGGACCGTCAGCCCGGCCGCGGACCAGCCCAGCCAGCCGGTGACGGCGACCACGTCGCCCACCTGGGCTCCGGAGCGCAGCACCGGGCGGCGGCCCTGCAGGTCGCCGAGGGCGGTGATGGCGAGGGTGACGGCGTCGCCGCGCACCACGTCGCCGCCGACGACGGCGGCGCCGGCCACCTTGCACTCGTCGCGCAGCCCGTCCATCAGCTCGGTGGCCCAGGTCGCGGGCAGGTCGGCCGGGGCGACGAAGCCCAGCAGGATCGCGGTCGGCACGGCGCCCATCGCGGCCACGTCCGCGAGGTTCTGCGCGGCGGACTTGCGGCCCACGTCGTAGGCGGTGGACCAGTCCCGGCGGAAGTGCCGGCCCTCGATCAGCACGTCGGTGGTGGCCACCACCCGGCCGTCGGGGGCCTTCACCACGGCCGCGTCGTCACCGGGGCCGAGGTCGACGGCCGGTGTCGGCTCGAGCCGGGCGGTGAGCTCCCTGATGAGTCCGAACTCGCCGAGCTCGCCCACGGTCCCCTGCATCTGCCGTCCTCTCAACTCAACCGGCGCGGTCCTCGCGCGCCCCCGCGCGCAGCGTACGCCCTCGACCCCCGCAGAAGTCTCCCCTCCCAGGGGAGGGGCGCGGTAGCGTGGTGATCGGACTGACGGCCAGCCCACCCCCCAGCCGCCTGGAGGTCTCCCGTGGTACAGGCGTACATCCTGATCCAGACCGAAGTGGGCAAGGCCACCGCGGTCGCCGAGTCCATCGCCAAGATCCAAGGCGTCGTCCAGGCCGAGGACGTCACCGGCCCGTACGACGTGATCGTGCGCGCCGAGGCCGAGTCCATCGACGACCTGGGCCGCCTGGTGGTCGCCCAGGTGCAGCAGATCGAGGGCATCACGCGCACGCTGACCTGTCCGGTGGTCCGCCTGTAGGCGCGGATACCATCGGCGGGTGGCTTCCTCCCGTCCGTTCGCGTCGCTCCCCACCCCCGTCCGCTGGCTCGCCCCGCCCGCGGCGCTGCTGGGGTGCGTGCTGCTGCTCGTCGGCAACGGCGGCGGTGACGAGGTCGCGCCGCCGGTGCCGTCCGCCGCGGTGGCGCGGTACTGCGAGGCGCTGGACCGAGCACTGCCGCAGTCCGTCCAGGGCCACGACCGCAGGGACCCGTCACCCGCCTCGCCGTACACCGCCGCCTGGGCGAGCTCGCCGCGGACGGTGCTGCGCTGCGGCATCGAGCGGCCCGCGTACCTCGACGACGACCCGCTGAAGAACTCCCCCGAGATCAACGGGGTGCAGTGGGGCTTCGCCGAGGACGGCGACGGCGGGTACCGCTTCGTGACCACGCTGCGCAAGGCGTACGTCGAGGTGCTGGTGCCCAAGGGCGCCTTCCCGAACTACGCCGACCCGATCCCGGCGATCTCCGACGCGGTGAAGACGGCCGTTCCCGAGGGCCTCTGAGAAAGCCCCGACGGGCAACCCCGAAGGGGCGCGGGGAACTGCGCGGTTCCCCACGCCCCCGAGTGGTCGCCCCGGGGCCGCCCGGCGATTACCGCAGGCCGGTGGAGCGGCGCAGGGCCGCCTGCAGCAGACGGTCGATCAGCTCCGGGTAGGGCATCCCGGTGGCCTCCCACATCTTCGGGTAGGCGGAGATCGGGGTGAAGCCGGGCATGGTGTTGATCTCGTTGACCATCCACCGGCCGTCGTTCAGCAGGAAGAAGTCGACCCGGGCGAGGCCCTCGCAGCCGAGCGCCTCGAAGGCCGCGACGGCCTGGCGGCGGATCTCGGCGGTCTCCTCGGCGGTGAGCTTCGCCGGGATCTCGACCTCGGAGGAGTCGATGTACTTGGCCTCGAAGTCGTAGAACTCGAAGTCGCCGCCGACCAGGACCTCGGCGGGCAGGCTGGCGCGCGGCCCGTCCTCGAACTCCAGGACGGCGCACTCGATCTCGCGGCCCTCGACGCCCCGCTCCACGATGATCTTGGGGTCGTGGCGGCGGGCCTCCTCGATCGCCGCGTCCAGGTCGGCGAGGTCCTTGACCTTGCTGATGCCCATGGACGAGCCGGCCCGGCAGGGCTTCACGAACAGCGGCAGGCCGAGCGCGGCGATCCGCTCGCGGGCGGCGGCGCGGCCCTCCTCGGTCTCCCAGTCGCGCGGGCGGACGACCGTCCAGTCGCCGACGCCGATGCCGTGCGAGTCGAGGATGCGCTTGGTGAACTCCTTGTCCATGCCGGCCGCGCTGGCCAGCACGCCGGAGCCGACGTACGGCACCCCGGAGAGCTCCAGCATGCCCTGGATGGTGCCGTCCTCGCCCCAGGGGCCGTGCAGCAGCGGCAGGACGACGTCGACCTCGCCGAGCACCTTGGGGGCGCTGCCGGGCTCGCTGAGGACGACCTCGCGGTTGCCCGGCGCGGCCGGCAGCGAGACCTGGCCCTCGGCGGACTCGGCGACCTGGTCGACGTCGGGCAGCTTGCCGTCGGTGATGGCCATCCGGGACGGCTCGTCGCCGACCAGCGCCCAGCGGCCCTCGTGGGTGATGCCGATGGGCAGCACCTCGTACTTGCTCCGGTCGATCGCGCGCAGCACGCTCGCGGCCGTGACGACCGAGACGCCGTGCTCGGAGCTGCGGCCACCGAAGACGATCGCGACCCGGGGCTTGCCCCCGGGCTGGTTCGGGGAGGTCTGTTCGATGCTCATATCGGACGTGAGACTACCGTGCGAAACCCGCGGTTCCGGTCACCGTCGCTCCGGCTTCGCCGAGCGCGCCATCAGACCGGCGAGCACCTCCTGGGTGGGGCGCCCGTTGTGGACGACGTCCACCACGGCCTGGACGATCGGCATGTCGACGCCGTTGCGCCGGGCCAGGTCGAGCACCGACTCGCAGGACTTCACGCCCTCCGCGGTCTGCTTGGTGGCGGCCACGGTCTCCTCCAGGGTCATGCCCCGGCCGAGGTTCATGCCGAAGGTGTTGTTGCGCGACAGCGGCGAGGAGCAGGTGGCGACCAGGTCGCCCATCCCGGCGAGGCCGGCGAAGGTGTGGGCGTCCGCGCCGAGCGCGAGGCCGAGCCGGGTGGTCTCGGCCAGGCCGCGGGTGATCAGGGTGGCCTTGGTGTTGTCGCCGAGTCCCATGCCGGCCGCCATGCCGACGGCCAGGCCGATGACGTTCTTGACCGCGCCGCCGAGCTCGCAGCCCACCACGTCGGTGTTGGTGTAGGGCCGGAAGTACGGCGTGTGGCAGGCCTTCTGGAAGCGCTGGGCGACGGCCTCGTCGGTGCAGGCGACCACGCTGGCGGCCGGCTGCCGACGGGCGATCTCCATGGCCAGGTTGGGGCCGGAGACCACCGCGACGCGCTCCGGTCCGACCCCGGCGACCTCCTGGATCACCTCGCTCATCCGCTCCGCGGTGCCGAGCTCGATGCCCTTCATCAGGCTGACCAGGACGGTCTGCGGCTCGATCAGCGGCGCCCAGGCCGCCAGGTTGGCGCGCAGGGTCTGCGAGGGCACGGCGAGCACCGCGAAGTCGGCGCCGGCCAGCGCCTCGGCGGCGTCGGTGGTGGCCCGCACGCGGGCGGGCAGGGCGATGCCCGGCAGGTAGTCCGGGTTCTCGTGGGTGCGGTCGATCGCGTCGACGAGCTCCTTGCGGCGCCCCCAGAGCACCACGTCGCAGCCGGCGTCGGCGAGCACCATCGCGAAGGCGGTGCCCCAGGATCCGGTGCCGAAGACGGCGCAGCGGGTCACTCGGCACGCTCCTCGGCGTCGCCCTTGCGGGCCCGGTCGCGCTTGGCGGCCGCGGCGGCGGCGCGCTCGCGGGCGGCCTTGCGCATGTCGTAGCGCTCGGCGGGGGCCTGCTCGCCGCGGATGCCCTCCAGGACGGCGGTGATGGCCGCCATGATGTCCTCGGTGGCGTCCCTGAGGACCTGCGCGGTGAGCTCCTGGCCCTGGTACTTGCTCAGGTCGACGGGCGGTCCGGCGGCGACCGTCACCTTGTGCCGCGGGAAGAGGTGGTACTTGCCCTTACCGCCGCGGCCGTACGGCGGGATGATCTCGTGGGCGCCCCAGTGGGCGACCGGGATGACGGGCGCACCGGTCATCAGCGCGACGCGGGCGGCACCGCTCTTGCCGGTCATCGGCCACAGGTCGGGGTCGCGGGTCAGCGTGCCCTCCGGGTAGAACTGCACGCACTGGCCTCCGTCGATGGCGTCGATGGCGGCCCGGAACGCCTCGGCGGCGTCGGTGGACTCGCGGAACACCGGGATCTGGCCGGTCTTGCGCAGCATGAAGCCGATGAACGGCACCGAGAACAGCTGGGACTTGCCGAGTATCCGCGGCGGGCGGCCGCTGTTGTACTGCCAGTGGGCGTAGAACACCGGGTCGATCACCGAATTGTGGTTGACGGCCGCGATGAAGCCGCCCTCCTTCGGCAGGTTCTCCCAGCCGCTCCATTCGGTCTTCGCCAGCGCATTGGTCACCGGCTTCACGAGGACCGCCGCGAAGCGGTACCAGATCCCGTAGTCGGCGTTGCCGAAACTGGCGTACGAGCGGCGGGCCACCCAGCTCCTCCTCATCCGGTGCGGCACGTGGGGTGCCGCGGTCCTCGATCGCCGCCCGGTGTGCCCGGGCGGGGCCCCGGCGCCGGCCCCCGTACGCCGTTCGCTGCCGCGCTTCGACGGGGTGTGACCTGCTGCTCTCCACCGGCCGGGACGGCCGGGAGGGCCCGGGGCGCCGACCAGTCTCACCCGCGGGCGGACCGGCTGTCGAGCAGCCGCCCTGGGCAGGCCCCGGGCGAGTGACCAAACGCACGCGAATCGCGGCCGCCTGGCCCGGGCCCGGGAGCCGACGCCACAATGGCGCCGATGACCGAGGACACCGTACGCCCCGCCGGCCGTCCGCCGCTGCCACCGGCCCCGGCGCTGTGGTCGCTGGTGCTGCCGGTGAAGCCGCCCGCGGTGGCCAAGAGCCGGCTGGGGCCGTTCGCCGGGCCGCACCGCCCGCGGCTGGCGCTGGCCTTCGCCCTGGACACCGCGCGGGCCGCACTGGCCTGCCCGGCGGTGGCCCGGGTGCTCGCGGTGACCCGGGACGCCGCGGCCGCGGAGCAACTCGCCCGCCTCGGTGCGCTGGTGGTGCCGGACGAGCCCGGTGGCGGCCTCAACGCGGCCCTGGCGCACGGTGCCGCGCGCGCCGCGGCGCTCGCCCCGCACGCCCCGGTGGCGGCGCTCTCCGCGGACCTGCCGGCCCTGCGGCCGGCCGAACTCGCCCGTGTGCTGGCCGCGGTGCCGTCCGGCCGCCGGGCCTTCCTGGCGGACTCCCCGGGCCTGGGCACCACCCTGCTCGCCGCGCCGTCCGGCGGCGCGCTGCGGCCCGCCTTCGGGGACGGCTCGCGGCTGCGGCACGCCCTCGGCGGTGCGTGCGAACTGGAGTTGGCCGACGTGGCCTCGGTGCGGCGGGACGTGGACACCGGGGAGGACCTGCGCGAGGCGCTGGCCCTCGGCGTGGGGCCGCGGACGGCCGCCGCGGCGGCCGCCCTGGTGTGACCGCTCGCTATGCTTGCGGCCATGCAGGCCACCGCGTTCACCTTCGATCCCGGCACCCGGGCGGGCTCCGTCCTGCTCGACGACGGCACGCCGGTGCCCTTCGACGCGGCGGCCTTCGACGCCGGCGGCCTGCGGCTGCTGCGGCCCGGTCAGCGGGTGCGGATCCGCACCGAGGGCGAGGGCGCCGGGCGCCGCGTGGTCTTCGTGACGCTGCAGACCTTCCCCGACCCGGGCGCCGAGGGCTGAGCCCCTCCCCCGTACCGCCGCCCGGCCCGGCCGGGACGGCGCCACCGCACGCGGAAGAGCTGCGCCGGCCCGCCTCCGGAATCCCGGATCCGCGGGCCGCCGCAGCTCTCGCCGTGCTCCGATCTCGCGCCGTGCTCTGACCGGCCGTCGCCCGAAGGGCCGACAGAGGCTACTTGGCGGCGGTCTTGCGCGCGGTGGTCTTGCGCGTCGTGGTCTTCTTCGCCGGGGCGGTCTTCTTGGCCGCCGCGGCGGTCTTGGCGGGAGCCGCCTTCTTCGCCGTCGCGGTGGT
>NZ_JBEYFP010000063.1:0-11763 GCF_040634455.1 Kitasatospora sp. NPDC007106 | reverse complement strand
GGTCTTCTTGGCCGCCGCGGCGGTCTTGGCGGGAGCCGCCTTCTTCGCCGTCGCGGTGGTCTTCTTCGCCGCCGCGGCGGTCTTGGCGGGAGCCGCCTTCTTCGCCGTCGCGGTGGTCTTCTTCGCCGCCGCGGCGGTCTTGGCGGGAGCCGTCTTCTTCGCGGCCGTCTTCTTGGTGGCCGCGGCGGCGGTGCCGGTGGCGGCCGCGACGCGCTTGGTGGCGGCGCGCTTGGCGGCCGCCGTGGTGGCGCCGCTCTTGCCCGGGGTGAGCGAGCCCTTGGGGGCCTTCTTGACCGAGGGGCCTTCCTTCGGCAGCTTCTTGGAGCCGCTGACGAGGTCCTTGAAGCCCTGGCCGGGACGGAAGCGCGGAACGGAGGTCTTCTTGACCTTGACGCGCTCACCGGTCTGCGGGTTGCGGGCGAAGCGCGCGGAGCGCTCCACCTTCTCGAAGGTGCCGAAGCCGGTGACCGAGACCCGGTCACCGGCCACGACGGCACGCACCATGGTGTCGAGCACTGCGTCGACGGCCTCTGCGGCAGCCTTGCGACCGCCCAGCTGCTCGGCCACCGCTTCGACAAGCTGAGCCTTGTTCACGTCTTCCCCTTCGGAAACGGGCGCCGGATGAATCCATCCGTTCATTTCGCACGTTAGGTATGTATCTGCGGACTTTCAATTACCAAACGCGTGAATCACCCTAGTGTCGCAATGGATTTGCGCGTTCGCGTCCTCAGCCGAGCGGCGGGCGCCCCGCGTCGAGGTCCTGCACAAAGCGACTCAACCGCCGGGCCGCCCCCGGGAGATCGCGCTTGGCGGTCTCCGTGACGATCAGCAGTTGACGGATGAGAGCGGTCTTTGCTTCCGCTGACACGTTCAGCGCAGATACGCGAGCGTGGGCTTGCTTCAACCGCTCGGCCACAAGCGCGAAGAGCGCTTCGGCTTCCGGGTCGTCCGGTTCCTCAGCAGGTGAGGTCTGGTCGTCCGTCCGGCCGTCAATTCGACCGCCGGCTGCACCGCCGTTCACCTCCGGGTGCGCGGGATCGCCACCCGCGTACGGAGGTTCGTCGTGCCGGTGCATGCAACGATTGTGCCATCTGTTGTGATGTGCCCTGCGCAAGGGGGGTCTTGGGCAAATGCCCGGTGCTGTTCCGAGTCGGCGTCAGACCCGAACTCGGACTCGAACTCCGGCCGGTCCGAAGGGCCGCGGCGATGCACTCGGGGGGCCGAACGGCGGATGGCCCGCCCCCCCGAGGGGAGGCGGGCCATCCGGCGTACGCGCGGAGTTGCGGTCGGTCAGGCGACCGGCAGGGTGCGCGGCTTGAACGAGGGGCGGGTCGCCTCGAAAGCGGCGATGTCGGCCTCGTTCTGCAGCGTGATGCTGATGTCGTCCAGGCCGTTCAGCAGGCGCCAGCGGACGTTGTCGTCGAGCTCGAAGGAGGCGGTCACGCCCTCGGCGCGGACCTCGCGGGCCTCCAGGTCGACGGTGATCTCGGCGGTCGGGTCGGCCTCGACCAGCTCCCACAGCCGCTCGACGGTCTCCTGCGGCAGGACGACGGTCAGCAGGCCGTTCTTCAGCGAGTTGCCGCGGAAGATGTCGGCGAAGCGCGAGGAGATCACGGCCTGGAAGCCGTAGTTCTGCAGCGCCCAGACGGCGTGCTCGCGGGACGAGCCGGTGCCGAACTCGGGGCCGGCCACCAGGACGCTGGCGCCCTGCCGCTCGGGGCGGTTGAGGACGAAGTCCTCGTCCTTGCGCCAGGCCTCGAACAGGCCGTCCTCGAAGCCGGAGCGGGTGACCTTCTTCAGCCAGTGCGCCGGGATGATCTGGTCGGTGTCCACGTTGCTGCGGCGCAGCGGGACGGCCCGGCCGGTGTGGGTGGTGAACTTCTCCATGGCTCAGGCCTCCACGGCGACGCGGTCGGACAGGTCTGCGGGCGAGGCCAGGTGACCCAGCACGGCGGTCGCGGCGGCGACCTGCGGGGAGACCAGGTGGGTGCGGCCGCCCTTGCCCTGGCGGCCCTCGAAGTTGCGGTTCGAGGTCGAGGCGCAGCGCTCGCCCGGGGCCAGCTGGTCCGGGTTCATGCCGAGGCACATCGAGCAGCCCGCGTGGCGCCATTCGGCGCCGGCGGCGGTGAAGACCTTGTCCAGGCCCTCCTCGACGGCCTGCAGGGCGACCCGGACGGAGCCGGGGACGACCAGCATCCGCACGCCCTCGGCGACCCGGCGGCCGTCCAGGATGTCGGCGGCGGCCCGCAGGTCCTCGATCCGGCCGTTGGTGCAGGAGCCGACGAAGACGGCGTCGACGGGGACCTCGCGCAGCGGGGTGCCGGCCTCCAGGCCCATGTACTTCAGGGCGTTCTCGGCGGCGATCCGCTCCTGCGGGTCCTCGAAGTCCTCGGGGTTCGGGACGTTGGCGCCGAGCGGGGCGCCCTGGCCCGGGTTGGTGCCCCAGGTGACGAACGGCGTCAGCGAGGCGGCGTCGATGAACACCTCGGCGTCGAAGACGGCGTCCTCGTCGGTGGCCAGGGTGCGCCAGTACGCGACGGCGGCGTCCCAGTCCTCGCCCTCGGGGGCGTGCGGGCGGCCCTTGAGGTAGTCGAAGGTGGTGTCGTCGGGGGCGATCATGCCGGCCCGGGCGCCCGCCTCGATGGACATGTTGCAGATGGTCATCCGGGCCTCCATGGAGAGGCTGCGGATGGCGGAGCCGCGGTACTCCAGGACGTAGCCCTGGCCGCCGCCGGTGCCGATCTTGGCGATGATGGCGAGGATCAGGTCCTTGGCGGTGACGCCCTCGGGCAGTTCGCCCTCGACGGTGATGGCCATCGTCCTGAACGGGGCCAGCGGCAGCGTCTGGGTGGCCAGCACGTGCTCGACCTGGCTGGTGCCGATGCCGAACGCCAGTGCGCCGAAGGCGCCGTGGGTGGAGGTGTGGGAGTCGCCGCAGACCACGGTGGTGCCGGGCTGGGTGAGGCCCAGCTGCGGGCCGACGACGTGCACGACGCCCTGCTCGACGTCGCCCAGCGAGTGGATGCGCACGCCGAACTCGGCGGCGTTCCTGCGCAGCGTCTCCAGCTGGACCCTGGAGACCGGGTCGGCGATCGGCTTGTCGATGTCGAGGGTCGGGGTGTTGTGGTCCTCGGTGGCGATCGTGAGATCGGTGCGGCGGACCTTGCGGCCGGCCAGCCGGAGGCCGTCGAACGCCTGCGGGCTGGTGACCTCGTGCAGCAGGTGCAGGTCGATGAAGAGGAGGTCGGGCTCGCCCTCGGCGCGCCGGACGACGTGGTCGTCCCAGACCTTCTCTGCGAGTGTCCGTCCCATCGCTTTCCCTCCAGCCGGCCGCATTGCCGGCCTTCTCGTGTCGTCGGGGTCTCTTCCGGTGCTGCCCTGGTGAGGCTCGCTGCGGAGTCGCGACCTGCACGCCGGATCGTCTGTCCAGGATGTGGACGCTTTGGTGAGGGTCCATCCTGGGTGTCTCCCGGGCTGCTGCATCAAGAGTGGCGCTTTTCTCGGAAGATTGAACTTGCGTCTCGCCCACTGAGACTGCAGTATCGAGACATGGACAACACTAGCGGCGTCGGCGTTCTCGACAAGGCCGCTCTGGTGCTGAGCGCACTGGAGTCTGGCCCCGCCACGTTGGCGGGGCTGGTCGCCGCCACCGGTCTGGCGCGGCCCACGGCCCACCGACTCGCCGTCGCACTCGAACACCACCGCCTGGTCACCAGGGACATGCAGGGCCGGTTCATCCTCGGCCCCAGACTCGCCGAGCTCTCCGCCGCGGCGGGCGAGGACCGCCTCCTCGCCACCGCCGGGCCGGTGCTCACGCACCTGCGCGACGTCACCGGCGAGAGCGCCCAGCTCTACCGCCGCCAGGGCGAGATGCGCATCTGCGTCGCAGCCGCCGAGCGGCTCTCGGGCCTGCGGGACACCGTCCCGGTCGGCTCCACCCTGCCGATGAAGGCCGGCTCCGCCGCCCAGGTCCTGCTGGCCTGGGAGGAGCCGGAGCGCCTGCACCGCGGCCTGCAGGGCGCCCGCTTCACCGCGACGGCACTCAGCGGCGTGCGGCGCCGCGGCTGGGCCCAGTCGATCGGCGAGCGCGAGCCGGGCGTGGCGTCCGTCTCCGCGCCCGTCCGCGGCCCCTCCAACCGCGTGGTGGCCGCCGTCTCGGTCTCCGGCCCGATCGAGCGCCTCACCCGCCACCCGGGCCGGCTGCACGCCCAGGCCATCATCGAGGCCGCCAACCGCCTCACCGAGGCGCTCCGCCGCGGCTGACGCCCGCACCGGCGACGACGGAAGGGCCCGCCCCGGAACACGGGGGCGGGCCCTTCGGGCTGCGCGCGGGAATTCCGGGACGGTCCGGGAAACGGGACGGTCCGGAAAACAAAAAAGCCCCGGTCACCCGGAGCTTGTTGGCTGGGGTACCAGGACTCGAACCTAGACTAAATGAACCAGAATCACTCGTGCTGCCAATTACACCATACCCCAAAAGTACCCCCGACCGGATTCGAACCGGCGCTACCGCCTTGAGAGGGCGGCGTGCTAGGCCGCTACACAACGGGGGCCCGCACCACCGAGGTGGTGCTGAGTACCCCCGACCGGATTCGAACCGGCGCTACCGCCTTGAGAGGGCGGCGTGCTAGGCCGCTACACAACGGGGGCATACTCATTCACTCTGCAATTTTCGAAGAAACTGCGTACCCCCGACCGGATTCGAACCGGCGCTACCGCCTTGAGAGGGCGGCGTGCTAGGCCGCTACACAACGGGGGCTTGCACTACTGCTGTACTGCGCTGGGGTACCAGGACTCGAACCTAGACTAACTGAACCAGAATCAGTCGTGCTGCCAATTACACCATACCCCACCAGAGTTCAACCCCTGCGGGGTCTTCGCTCGGTGTCTCGCGCCTCCCTGCCCGGGCGGCGCAGAAAGAACATTACCCGACGCCAGGCCCGGCTCCAAAATCGATAACCGCAGGCAGGGCGCCGGGCGCCTGCGGCCCTGGTCAGCGCACCGGGGCCGCAGGCGGCGCGGGCGGCCTCAGGAGGCCGGCGCGGCCTCCAGGGCGGCCCCCAGCCGACGCAGCGTCTCGGCGCGGCCCAGCAGCTCCATCGACTCGAACAGCGGCGGGGAGACCCGGCGGCCGGTCACCGCCACCCGCAGCGGGGTGAAGGCGAACTTGGGCTTGATCCCGAGGCCGTCCACCAGGGCCTCGCGCAGCGCGGCCTGGACCGCGTCCGGGGTGAAGTCGGCCAGCGCCTCCAGCGCCTGCACGGACGCCTCCAGGACCGGCCGGGCGTCGGCGCCGAGCGCCTTGGCGGCGTCGTCCGGGTCGACCGCGAAGTCCGCCGGGTCGACGAACAGGAAGCCGGCCATCGGGACGATCTCGCTCAGCACGACCATCCGCTCCTGGGTGAGCGGGGCGACGGCGGCCAGCAGGTCGAGCTGGTGCGCGGTGGGCTCGGCCGGCAGCAGTCCGGCGGCCTGCAGGTACGGCACCAGCCGGCGGACGAAGTCCTCCGGGTCGAGCGCGCGCAGGTGCTCGGCGTTGATCGCCTCGCACTTCTTCAGGTCGAAGCGGGCCGGGTTGGCGTTGACCTTGGCGATGTCGAAGGCCTCGACCATCTCCGCCATGGAGAAGCGGTCCCGGTCCTCGGAGAGCGACCAGCCCAGCAGGGCCAGGTAGTTGAGCAGGCCCTCGGGCAGGAAGCCGCGCTCGCGGTAGAGGTTGAGCGAGGCCTGCGGGTCCCGCTTGGAGAGCTTCTTGTTGCCCTCGCCCATCACGTACGGCAGGTGGCCGAAGCGCGGGGTGGTGCCGCCGCCCACGCCGATGTCGGCGAGCGCCGCGTAGAGGGCGATCTGGCGCGGCGTCGAGGAGAGCAGGTCCTCGCCGCGCAGCACGTGGGTGATGCCCATCAGCGCGTCGTCGACCGGGTTGACGAGGGTGTAGAGCGGGGCGCCGTTGGCCCGGACGATGCCGTAGTCGGGCACGTCCTTGGGGTCGAAGGCGACCGGGCCGCGGACGAGGTCGTCGAAGGCGAGGGTGGTGTCCGGCATCCGGAACCGGAGGATCGGGCTGCGGCCCTCCAGCCGGTACACCGCGACCTGGTCCTCGCTCAGCTCGCGGCAGTGGCCGTCGTAGCCGGACGGCCTGCCCGCCGCGCGGGCGGCCTCGCGGCGGGCGTCGAGCTCCTCGGTGGAGCAGTAGCAGTGGTAGGCGTGCCCGGCCTCGTGCAGCCGGCGGGCGACGTCGGCGTAGACGTCCATCCGCTGGGACTGCCGGTAGGGCGCGTGCGGGCCGCCGACCTCGGGGCCCTCGTCCCAGTCGAAGCCGAGCCAGCGCATCGCGTCGAGCAGCTGGCCGTACGACTCCTCGGAGTCGCGGGCGGCGTCGGTGTCCTCGATCCGGAACACCAGGGTGCCGCCGTGGTGGCGGGCGAACGCCCAGTTGAACAGGGCGGTGCGGACCAGCCCGACGTGCGGGTTGCCGGTCGGGGACGGGCAGAAGCGGACCCGGACGTCCGGGCCCGCGAGGGAGTCAGCCACGCTTGATCACCTTGTTGGCGAGGGTGCCGATGCCTTCGACGGAGACGGCGACCTCGTCGCCGATGCTGAGGGGGCCGACGCCCGCGGGGGTGCCGGTCAGGACGACGTCGCCCGGCAGGAGCGTCATCGCCTCGGAGATGTGCGCGATCAGTTCGGGGATCGAACGCACCATCAGGGAGGTGCGGCCGGTCTGCCGCAGCTCGCCGTTGACGGTGCAGGTGATCGCCAGGTCGGACGGGTCCAGCTCGGTCTCGATCCACGGGCCGAGCGGGCAGGAGGTGTCGAAGCCCTTGGCCCGGGCCCACTGGCCCTCGCGCTGCTGGACGTCGCGCGCGGTGACGTCGTTGGCGCAGGTGTAACCGAGGATCACCTCGGGGACGCGCTCCACCGGGACCTCGCGGCACATCCGGCCGATCACCACGGCGAGCTCCGCCTCGTGCTGCACGTCCGAGGAGAACGGCGGGTAGGCGATGGACTCCGTCGGGCCGACGACCGCGGTGGACGGCTTGAAGAAGGTCAGCGGGACGTCCGGGACCTCGTTGCCGAGCTCGGCGGCGTGCGCCGCGTAGTTGCGGCCGACCGCGACGATCTTGTTGGGCAGCATCGGCGCCAGCAGGCGGACGTCCTGCATCCGGTAGCTCTCGCCGGACAGCTGCGGCGGCCCGAACGGGTGGCCGGCCAGCGCGTGCACCACCAGGGAATCGGGTTGGGCCGGGTCGCCCTCGACGACGCCGAAGGAGACGCTGCCGGCGGCAGGGCTCCCTTCCCGGACGGAAAACCTGGCGATACGCACCCTGCAGCCTCTCGGTCGGTGGCCTGCTCGATCGTCCCCAGGCTATCGCGCGGGGTGCCGCCGGCCCGGGGGCGCGCGGCGGCGGGGGCGCTCGTGCACCCCGGACGCCCCGGACACGCCGAGGGGCGCCGACCGGTGCGGTCGGCGCCCCTCCTGCGGGCGGGTGCGCTCAGTCCTGGGGAAGGCGCGGCGCGGGCGCCACCATCAGCTGGGTGCGGCGCGGGTTGGCCGTGCTGTCGGGCAGCTCGACGGCGTACTCGCGCGGCTCCTGCGAGGCCACCGCGCCGGGGAGCTGGGCGAAGTCCGCGACGGAGGCCAGGGTGGTCCGACGCGGGTTGGCGGTCGGCCGGACGGTGAGCGTGGACTTCGCGGCGACCTTCGTCGGCTGGGACATGGGCGGGGCACCTTGGTTTCGCGAGGGGGACTTTTGGGCGGGCGCGGGCCTGGGAAGGCTCTCCGCGACCCCGCCAAGGGTAAGGATCTCCTGTCACAGGAGCCGTGACCAAAGCTACACATTAATCTGTGACTTTGGTCACAATTCCGTGATCCATTTCGGCTTTCGGGACATTCGGGGCGGTTCGAGAATTCGGACATAACGCCCATCTCGGACATTGGTCGCACATGTCCGGGCTCCACCCGGTCGGCCGAAGGGTGCTGCGTGTCCGAAAAGAGCCGTATTACCAGCGCGTAACCGCACAGACCGTGAGAGCCTGCGCGCGGTCGGTAGCTCAGGACACCGAGTCATAACGGCCCTTGTTGGACTTCTCGCGCTGTGCTGGAATGCCACGGAAAAACTCGACACCGTCCCCCTCCGCGTCAGCGGGGAGGGGCGCCCGGTCCAGAGGTTGCGACGCCAGTGCAGGGACGTTTCAAGAGGGGCAGCGGCGCCGCGGGTGACCCGGAGTCGCGCGAGCCGGTGGCCGGCCCCCACCAGGCAGCGCCAACAACAGGCCAGGCCGGCGGCAGCGCCGAGCCCGCCGACGACACGGTCACGGACGGCCACGACACGGCCGACGGCAAGTCGGGCCGTTCGCGGCTCCGCAGCACGCTCAACTACCGCCGGGCGACCGGCCTCAACAGGTTCGCGCTGCGCAACTGGCGCATCCGCACGCGCCTGATCGCGCTGCTGCTGCTCCCCGTGATGGTGGCGCTCGTCCTCGGCGGTCTGCGCGTGCAGACCTCGATGGAGAACTCCCGCCAGCTGGCGCAGATGACCGACCTCGCGGACCTCGCCCGCCGCGCGACCGCGCTGGCCGACGCCCTGGAGACCGAGCGCGACATCAGCGCCGGCCCGCTCACCGCCAAGCCCGGTGAGCGGCAGGACCCGGACGTCATGGACGCCCAGAAGAACACCGACCAGCTGAGCAAGGCCTTCGCCACCAGCGCCGACAAGTTCGACGAGCTCGACCTCGCCGGTGGAAAGGCCCTGCTGCTGCAGGTCCGCAAGGACCTCAACCAGCTGTCGGAGGCGCGCGGCTCCGCGTACACCAACATCGACAACATTCAGGCCACCGTCCTGAACTACGACGTGATCATCAAGGGTCTCATCGGCATCACCGAGGAGATCGCGATCGCGTCGAACTCGACCGAGCTGATCAAGATCACCCGGGCGCTCAGCCAGTTCGCGCTGTCCAAGGAGAACGCGTCCATGCAGCGCGCGCTGATCTCCGCCGCGCTGGCCCGCCCGCAGAAGGCCGACCTCTCCCCCTCGGACGAGACCTTCGGCATCCGGCTGCAGGTCTCCGAGGAGTCCGCGCTCGCCAACTTCACCGCCATCTACGGTGACGAAGAGGCCCGCAAGAAGCGCTCCAGCCTGAGCTTCAACCAGACCATCGCGGACACCGACCGGTACACCCAGCAGGTCCTCAACACCAACGGCATCCGGCAGACCGACCCGCGCACCTACACGGACTGGTACGACGCCGCCAGCGTCAAGATCAACGCCGAGCAGCGCATCGAGACCCAGCTGCTCGAGGACCTCGACGGCAAGGCCCAGAAGCTGCAGTCCGACGCCGACACCGAGGCGCTCGTCAACGCCGCGCTGATCGCCGTCGTCCTCATCGTCGCCATCGCCGGTGCGGCCATCGTGGCCCGCTCGATGGTGCGCTCGCTGACCCGTCTGCAGACCGCGGCCGAGGACGTCGCCGAGCGCCGTCTGCCCGAGCTGGTCAAGACCCTCTCCGAGAGCGACCCGCACGACGTCGACGTCACCGTCGAACCCGTCGGCGTCGACTCCGCGGACGAGATCGGCCACGTGGCCTCCGCGTTCGACATGGTGCACCGCGAGGCCGTCCGCCTCGCCGCCGAGCAGGCCCTCCTGCGAGGCAACATCAACGCGATGTTCACCAACCTCTCGCGCCGCAGCCAGGGCCTCATCCAGCGCCAGCTGTCGCTCATCTCCGAGCTGGAGAGCCGCGAGGCCGACCCGGACCAGCTGGCCAGCCTCTTCAAGCTGGACCACCTCGCGACCCGCATGCGCCGCAACGGTGAGAACCTCCTCGTCCTCGCGGGCGAGGACCCGGGCCGCCGCTGGACCCGCCCCGTCCCGCTGGTCGACGTGCTCCGTGCCGCCGCCTCCGAGGTGGAGCAGTACGAGCGCATCGAACTCGCCGCGGTGCCGTCGACCGAGGTCGCCGGCCGCGTCGTCAACGACCTCGTCCACCTCCTCGCCGAGCTGCTCGAGAACGCGACCTCGTTCTCCAGCCCGCAGACCCGCGTCCGGGTCACCGGCCACGCGCTGCCCGACGGCCGCGTGCTGGTCGAGATCCACGACACCGGCATCGGCCTGAGCCCGGACGACCTCGCGGACATCAACGAGCGCCTCGCGAGCCCGCCCACCGTCGACGTCTCCGTCTCCCGCCGTATGGGCCTCTTCGTGGTCGGCCGCCTGTCCCTGCGACACGGCATCCGCATCCAGCTGCGTCCCAGCGACTCCGGCGGCACCACCGCACTCGTCATGCTGCCGGTGGACGTCACCAACGCCGCCGGCCGTCCGGGCCAGCGCCCCGCCGGCGGTGCCGCCGGCAAGGGCCGCGGCCTCGGCCCCACCCCGCGCCAGCAGGGCCGCGGCACCGCGGCGGAGGCCCTCGCGGGCCGCGCCGCCGCCGCGCTCGGCCAGGCCCCGACCGATGCCCCGGCGCGTCCGCAGCTCGGTCAGGGCCCGCAGGGCGGTGCCCCGCAGCAGCCCCAGCAGCCCCAGGGCGGTCGTCCCGCCGGCGGCCTGCCGACCCGTGAGGTCGGCCAGGCGCTGCGCGAGACCCCCGCGCCGAACCGGCAGGGCCAGCAGGCCCCGCAGGGCCAGCCCAACCAGCAGGGCCAGCAGGGCCAGCCGCGGCGGGTCCCGGGCGCGTCCGGTGCCCCGGGCGCGCAGGGCGGTCCCGGCGGCCAGGCCGGCGGCCTGCCGCGCCGCGGCCCGGAGCAGGGCCCCGGCGGCCGTGCCCCGATGCCGGAGCGCCAGCGTCCGGAGGCCGGCCCGCAGGGCGGCCGCCCCGTCCCCGGCCAGCAGCGCCCGCAGGCGCCGCAGCAGCCGGGCCCGGCGGAGAGCCCCGTCGAGTCCACCGTGCAGTTCGGCCGGCCGCGCTTCGAGGCCAGCGACATCGACCCACGCGACCCGCTGGGCCTCGGCCTGGTGGAGCCGGTCCTGCCGGACCCGGCCACCCAGCCGGGCGGCGGCCACCCGTTCGCCCAGCAGGCCCCGCAGCAGCCCCAGCCGCAGCAGCAGGCCCAGCCGATGGCGCTGCCGACCGGCCCCGGCCCGGAGGACACCCAGCAGTGGTTCCGTCCGGAGGACGGCGGCCAGCAGCAGGCCCGTCCGCGCCCGCAGCAGCAGCCGCAGCCGCAGTACCAGCCGCAGCGCCCCGGCACCTCGGCGCAGGGCGTCCCGCCGCAGCAGCAGGCCCCGCAGGGCCCGCCGCGCCAGCAGCAGCGCCCTCAGGCTCCGCAGCGTCCGGGCCCGCAGGCCGGTCCGCAGCGGCCCGGTCCGCAGGGCGGTGAGCCCGGCCGCCGCGAGGCCGCCGAGGCCCCGTGGCGCCCGTCGGCCAACGACGAGCGCTGGCGCCGTGCCGAGCAGGTGCGCGAGCCCTCGACCAGCGGTCTGACCACCTCGGGTCTGCCGCGCCGCACCCCGCAGGCCAACCTGGTCTCCGGCACCGCCGAGTCGGCGCCGCTGACCGGCCCGCAGGTCTCCCGCAGCCCGGAGGAGGTCCGCGGCCGCCTGACCAACCTGCGCCGCGGCATCCAGCAGGGCCGCCAGGCCGGCCAGGGCCAGGGTCCGGCACAGGGCCAGGGTCAGGGCCAGAACAACTTCGGCCGCCAGCAGCAGGGCTTCGACGGCTTCGGCCAGAACCACCAGGAGCGTTGAGTTGAGTCAGATGAGCCAGGCCGCACAGAACCTGAACTGGCTGATCACCAATTTCGTGGACAACACCCCCGGGGTG
>NZ_JBEYFP010000062.1:0-20466 GCF_040634455.1 Kitasatospora sp. NPDC007106 | reverse complement strand
CCCGCCCCCGGGGCCGCCGCCTTCGGCCCCGACCTCCTCGACCGGCTCGCCGGACCGCTGCCCGGGCGGACCTTCCCCTGGGTGCCCAGCGACGGCGACAACGCGCTCGACGTGCTGCAGCCGTACCTCCGCGCGGCGAACCGGATCTACGTCTTCGGGCAGCGCTTCGACGGCGGCGCGGGCGGGCCCGGCGTGCACGACGTCCACCTGAACCAGGGCGACCCGTACGGCAGTCAGTGGTGGCCCGACAACGGCACCTGGCAGGACGGCGCCGTGGTCTGCGAACACCCCTCCGGCACGGTCGCGGTCTGGCAGATCAAGTTCGACACCCAGGTCCTCACCACCGACGACGCCGGGCACCCCCGCTGAGGCCCTGCCCGGGGCGGCCGGGCTCCCGTACGGTGGAGGACCGTCCGTCCACCGCCGCACAGGAGCCGCCCGCATGGAGACCAGCAGCTGGGACAGCATCGACCGCCTGGTGGGGTGGCTGGACGGGGCGAGCACGCTGCCCGCCGGGGAGGAGAGGCTGCTGCGGCTGCTCAAGCTCACCGAGGAGGTCGGCGAGGTGGGGCAGGCGGTGATCGGCGCGACCGGGCAGAACCCGCGCAAGGGCGTCACGCACGGCTGGGAGGACGTCCAGGCCGAACTGTGCGACGTGGTGGTCAGCGCCCTGGTCGCCCTGCGCACCCTCACCCCGGACGCCCGCACCGTCTTCGAGGACCGCCTCGCCCGCATCGAGGCCCGCTCCCTGGCGGTTCACCAGGAGGGCTGACGCAGCACGCCGGGGGCGCGGGGGGGTTACCCGCCGGTGAGGCGGAAGGCGGTGCGGCCGAAGCCGACCTGGTCGCCCGGGGAGACCCGGACCGGGCCGGTCACCCGGCGGCCGTTGACGAAGGTGCCGTTGGCCGATCCGAGGTCGTGCAGCACCCAGCCGCCGTCCTGGTAGCGGAGTTCGGCGTGGGTGCGGGACACGGTCGAGTCCGACAGCCGCAGGCCGCTGCCGTGGTTGCGGCCGATCAGCAGCGGCTGCGGTCCGGGTTGCGGCAGGCCGAGTTCGGGCAGCTGCTGGTTGCGCCAGGTGCGCCGCAGCCGGACGTGGAAGGCGGAGACGCCGCCGACCGCGCGCAGCACGATGCGGGAGACCGGCCCGCCGGTGGGCAGGCCGGCCAGTGCCTGGTCGATCTCGGCGCGGGTGCGGGCGACCAGCACCAGCTCCATCCGCCGCATGAAGGTGTCGTGGGACAGCCGACCGTTGCCGACCCCGTCGCGCAGCGCTCCGAGCGCCCGCTCGCGGTCGGCCTCGGACGGCCGGGCCACCTCTGCCCCGAACTCTGCTGACGCCATGGAAGGGATTGTCCGACCAGCAGAAGTTCCCTGTCCAGCGGCGCTGCGCGGTCGGGCCGTCAGGCGCGGGGCGCGACCTTGGTGAGGCCGTTGATGATGCGGTCCATGGCGTCGCCGCCCTGCGGGTCCGTCAGGTTGGCGAGCAGCTTCAGCAGGAACTTCATCAGGACGGGGTGGGTGAGGCCGCGTTCGGCCGCGGTCTGCATGATCTTCGGGTGGCCGAGCAGCTTCACGAAGACCCGGCCCATCGAGTAGTAGCCGCCGTAGACCTCCTTGAGGATCTGCGGGTAGCGCTGCAGGGCGCGCTCGCGGCCGGCGTCGGTGACCCGGGCCGTCGCCTGCACGATGACGCCCGCGGCGATCTGGCCGGACTCCATGGCGTAGGCGATGCCCTCGCCGTTGAACGGGTTGACCATGCCGGCGGCGTCGCCGACCAGCAGCAGTCCGCGGGTGTAGTGCGGCTGCCGGTTGAAGGCCATCGGCAGGGCGGCGCCGCGGATCGGGTCGGTCATGTTCTCGGGGGTGTAGCCCCACTCCTCGGGCATGCTCGCGCACCAGCTCTTCAGCACCTCGCGCCAGTTGAGGTCGCCGAAGGCGGGCGAGGAGTCGAGGATGCCGAGGCCGACGTTGCTGGTGCCGTCGCCCATGCCGAAGATCCAGCCGTAGCCGGGCAGCAGCTTGCGCTGGCCGTGCCGGGTGTCCCAGAGCTCCAGCCAGGACTCCAGGTAGTCGTCGTCGTGCCGGGGCGAGGTGAAGTACGTCCGGTAGGCGACGCCCATCGGGCGGTCCTCGCGGCGGTGCAGGCCCATCGCGACCGACAGCCGGGTGGAGTTGCCGTCCGCGGCGACGACCAGCGGGGCGCGGAAGACGACCGGGCGCTTCTCGTCGCCGAGCTTGGCGGTGACGCCGGTGATCCGGCCGGTGCGCTCGTCCAGCACCGGGCCGGTGACGTTGCAGCTCTCGTACAGCCGGGCGCCGGCCTTGGAGGCCTGACGGGCCAGCAGCTCGTCGAAGTCGGCGCGCTTGCGGACGAGGCCGTAGTCCGGGAAGGCGGAGAGCTCCGGCCAGTCGAGCTCCAGCCGGACGCCGCCGCCGATGATCCGCAGGCCCTTGTTGTGCAGCCAGCCGTTCCCGGTGGAGACGTCGATGCCCATGTCGACGAGTTGCTTGGTGGCGCGCGGGGTCAGGCCGTCGCCGCAGACCTTCTCCCGCGGGAACTCGGTCTTCTCCAGCAGCAGGACGTCCAGTCCGGCCTGCGCCAGGTAGTACGCGGTGGTGGAGCCGGCCGGGCCCGCGCCGACCACGATGACGTCGGCGGTGGCCTCGACGGTGCCGCTCAGGTCGATGGCGGTGTCGGACACGGGGCACACTCCTGCACTGGGACGGCTGACTGCAAGTGAGTGTAGCCAGGGCTTATGCGCGGAAACCCCGGTGCAGGGCCACGATGCCGCCGGTGAGGTTGCGCCAGGCGACCTTCGACCAGCCGGCCTGCTGCAGCTTGGCGGCCAGCTCGGGCTGGTCGGGCCAGGAGCGGATGGACTCGGCGAGGTAGACGTAGGCGTCCGGGTTGCTGCTGACGGCGGAGGCGACCGGCGGCAGGGCGCGCATCAGGTACTCGGTGTAGACCGTGCGGAACGGCGTCCAGGTCGGCGTGGAGAACTCGCAGATGACGATCTTTCCGCCGGGCTTGGTGACCCGGTGCATCTCGCGCAGCGCCGCGTCGGTGTCCTGCACGTTGCGCAGCGCGAAGGAGATGGTGACGGCGTCGAAGGTGGCGTCGGCGAAGGGCAGCTTGGTCGCGTCGCCCGCGGTCATCGCCAGCTCCGGGTGGCGCTGCTTGCCCTCGGCGAGCATGCCGGTGGAGAAGTCGCAGGGCACCACCTTGGCGCCGGCCTCGGCGAACGGCAGCGAGGAGGTGCCGGTGCCGGCCCCCAGGTCGAGGACCAGCTGGCCGGGCTCGGCCGCGACCGCGTCGGCGACCGCCCGCCGCCAGGCCCGGGCCTGGCCGAGCGAGAGCACGTCGTTCGTGCGGTCGTACTTGGCCGCGACGTCGTCGAACATGGCGGCGACTTCGTGGGGCTGCTTGTCCAGGGAGGCTCGGGTCACGCCCCCATTGTTCACCCTGGTGGCACCTGCCCGGGCAACGGGTGCACGTCGGAGTGCCGTGCCCCCGGCGGCGGCCGGGTGCTTCGCGGCGGAACGGACCGGCACGAGGGCCCGCCGGGTGCCGTCGGCACCCCCGGGGTCACCCCTGGGGCCGGCCCCGGCGGCCGCCCTTGCGGCGGCGGCGGGACCGCTTGCCGTGGGTGAGGGCGGGCATGCCCTCGGCGGCCAGCACCACGGTGGTGCGGACCCGGGCGCCGCCCTCCCGGGCCGGGCGGGTGCGGCGGTGGCGCAGGATGCGGACCAGGCACAGGCCGAGGAGGAGCAGGGCGACCGGCACGCTGGTGCGGGCCAGGGTGATGCCGACCGGCTGCGGGTAGCGGTTGCCGCAGACCCGGACGGCGGCCGGGTCGTCCGCGGCGTGCTCCAGGCAGACCGGGTCGCCGACCACGGCGCCCTCCGGCAGCCACAGGTCGGCGGCGCTGAGGCGGCGGCCCTCGGCGGTGTAGACGACCTCGCTGTAGCTGCCGCTGCCGCCGGGCAGCTGGGTGACGGTGCCCTGGACGCGGACGGGGTTGGCGGTGATCCGGTCGGCCTGGTCGGCCTGCCGCCAGCCGAGCAGGCACATGCCGAGGGCGAGCACGGCGCTCAGCACGGCCCCGAGGTACCAGCCGCGGCCCAGCCGGGGGGCTGGCTGGTGGGGGGCGGTGGCGGGTCGCATCGGTCCTGTCCTGGCGGCCGGGGCCGGTGGGGGCCCGGTGGTGAGGGGTGCCCCCGGGACGGTGCCTGAGGGGCTGTCCGGGATCGTAGCCGCTGGCGGTGCCTCAGGTCACGGCAGGATGTGTGCGGTTTGTGCGACCTTTGCCGGGGCGTGGCACCGCGGGAGGAGCGGCGGCGCGTCAGCGGCCGCGGTAGAGCAGCCGTCCGCCGAGCACGGTGGCCAGGCAGCAGCCGGCGCCGGAGCGTTCCAGTTCGGCGGCCGAGCCGGCGGCGAAGACGGCGAAGTCGGCCGGGCCGCCCGCCCGCAGCGGGCGGTGGACGGCCTCGGCGAGGCTGCGGCCGGCGAGCGGGTCGAGCCCGCCGTCGGCGCCGTCGCCGGGGACGGCGGCCAGCCCGGAGCGGGCCACCGCGGTGCGCACGGCGGGGTGGGCGAAGGGCCCGGCGACGGCGGTGGTGCCGTGGCCGAGCATCCGCTGCAGGCCGCGCCGGGCGGAGCCGCCGCGCCGTTCGTCGGACACGTCGAGGACGAGCGGCTCCGCACCGAGCTCCTCGCGCGGGTCCGGGTGGTAGCGCCGCTCCAGCTGGCAGGCCCCGTAGGGGTTGAGCAGGCCGGGCACGAGCAGGCCCGGCCACTCGCGCTGCCGGGCGTCGGCGTCCGGCCGGTCGGCGTAGGGGCCGACCCAGGCGACCAGGGCGCCGTCGACCAGCACCGCGCCGTCGGCGGTCGCCGGGGCCGCGGGGGCGGCCGGGTCGGCGATCAGCAGGGCGGCGCGGTGCAGGGTCAGCATCAGTTGGCCGAGAGGATCTTCAGCTCGGGGTGGGCGGTGCCGCCCTCGATCGCGGTGGAGGCGATGTGCGAGGCGACCCGGGGGTCGACCGGGTCGTTCGCCGGGTCGTCGAGCACGCGCAGGTGCTGGTAGGTGGTGGAGCGCTGCGCGGGGGTGCGGCCGGCCGCCCGGATGAGGTGGATCAGCTCGGTGAGGTTGGAGCGGTGCTTGGCGCCGGCCGCGGAGACGACGTTCTCCTCCAGCATCACGGAGCCGAGGTCGTCGGCGCCGTAGTGCAGCGAGAGCTGGCCGGCCTCCTTGCCGGTGGTGAGCCAGGAGCCCTGGATGTGGGCGACGTTGTCGAGGAAGAGCCGGGCGACGGCGATCATCCGCAGGTACTCGAAGACGGTGGCCTGGGTGCGGCCCTTCAAGTGGTTGTTCTGCGGCTGGTAGGTGTACGGGATGAAGGCGCGGAAGCCTCCGGTGCGGTCCTGCACGTCGCGGATCATCCGCAGGTGCTCGATGCGCTCGGCGTTGGTCTCGCCGGTGCCCATCAGCATGGTGGAGGTGGACTCCACGCCGAGGCCGTGCGCGGCCTCCATGATCTCCAGCCAGCGCTCGCCGGACTCCTTGAGCGGGGCGATCGCCTTGCGGGGGCGCTCCGGCAGCAGTTCGGCGCCGGCGCCGGCGAAGGAGTCCAGGCCCGCCCGGTGGATCCGGGTGATGGCCTCCTCGATCGTCACTCCGGAGATCCGGGCCATGTGCTCGACCTCGGAGGCGCCCAGCGAGTGGATGACCAGCTCGGGGAACTCGCCCTTGATCGCCGAGAAGGCCCGCTCGTAGTACTCCACGCCGTAGTCCGGGTGGTGGCCGCCCTGGAACATGATCTGGGTGCCGCCCAGCTCGACCGTCTCCGCGCAGCGGCGCAGGATCTCGTCGAGGTCGCGCGACCAGCCCTTGTCGCTCTTCGGCGGGACGTAGAACGCGCAGAACTTGCAGGCCGTCACGCAGACGTTGGTGTAGTTGATGTTCCGTTCGATGATGTACGTCGCGATGTGCTCGACGCCGGCGTAGCGGCGGCGGCGCACGGCGTCCGCGGCGGCACCGAGGGCGTGCAGCGGCGCGGAGCGGTAGAGCTCCAGCGCCTCCTCGGGGGTGATCCGGCCGCCCGCGGCCGCACGGTCCAGGACGGCCTGCAGGTCGGCGGCGGGGGAGTCGAGGGTCTGCTCGGACACCTTGCGGGCCTACTTTCTTTCCAACGGCGGGCTGTCCGACGGCGGCACCGGCGGGCGGCGGGGCGTCTCCGAGGCAGGAGGGCGCCCGGACGGCAGGACCGAACCAGCCTACGCCAGCCCTTTTCTGCGGCCCGTCACCCCTGCTTGGCCAGGTCGCCGGAAGGGTCCATGCCGAGCGGCGCGCCGCTCACCTGCAGGTGCAGCGAACCGCCGCCCGCCGGGGTGTAGGTCTGCTTCTCGGGTTCGCCGGTGCACCGGGGGTCGTTGCCCACCGGGCGCTCCTGCAGCTCGATCCGGTCGGCGGAGGCCGTGAGCAGGGTGAGTTCGCCGCGGCAGACGGTGTCGCTGAAGGCGGACGCGTTGCTGGTGCGGCCGACCACCTCGCCGACCTTGCCCCGGCCGAGCTCGACCCGGAAGGTGCTGGGCAGGCCGCCGACGCGGGTGGTGATGGTGCCCTGCCAGGTCCCGAGGTAGCCGGCCGGGAGGGTGCCGGAGCCGGTGGCCCAGGCGGCCGGGGAGGACGGCGCCCCGGCCGGGGAGGACGGCTGCCCGCCGGAGGCACCGCTCGCGCCGCCGGTGCCGGCGGGTCTGCTGGTGGCGGCGTCCTGGCTGCCGCGGTCCGGCTCCCCGGAGCCGGGCAGCGCCGCCCACAGGCCGCCGCCCGCGGCGAGCACCGCCAGCACGGCGAGCGGCACCGCCCAGCGGCGGCGCGGGCGGGCGGCGGCGGGCCGGTCGAGGGTGGTCGGGGTGCGGTCGTAGGGCGGGCCGGACGGGCCCGACGGCGGGCCGGGCGGGGGCACGGGGGCGGGGGCCGCGGCGGGGGCGGCCGGCTCGTCCGGGTCGTGCGCCTCCAGGTCGAGCAGTTCGACGGCGCTGCGGGCGACGGCGGCGGAGACGGCGGGCGGCAGCCAGTCCCCGGCGGCGGGGGACGCGGCGGGTGCCAGCAGGGCGCGCAGCGCGGCCGGGGTGGGCCGGTCGGCGGCGTCCTTGTGGAGGCAGGCCCGGACGGCCTCGCGCAGCGGGCCGGTGATCCCGCTGAGGTCGGGCTCCTCGTGCAGGACGCGGTAGAGCAGGACGGCCGCGCTGACGCCCTCGCCGAAGGGGGCGGTGCCGGTGGCGGCGAAGGCGAGCACGGCACCGAGCGAGAAGACGTCCCCGGCGGGGCCGGCCGCCTCGCCGGCGGCCTGTTCGGGCGAGAGGTAGCCGGGCGAGCCGACCACGTACCCGGAGCGGGTGAGGGCGGTGGCGGCGTCCAGGGCGCGGGCGATGCCGAAGTCGATCAGGCGCGGGCCGTCCAGGGCGAGCAGCACGTTGGACGGCTTGACGTCGCGGTGCACCAGGCCGAGGGCGTGCACCTGCTCCAGGGCCTCGGCGAGGGCGGCGCCGAGGGTGTGCACGGCCGGGACGGGCAGCGGGCCGTGCCGGCGGACGGCGGCGTCCAGCGAGGGCCCGGCGACGTAGCCGCTGGCCACCCAGGGGTGGTCGCCCTCGGTGTCGGCGTCCAGCACCGGGGCCGTCCAGCGGCCGCCGACCAGCCGGGCGGCCGCGACCTCCTGGCGGAACCTGGCCCGGAACTCGGGGTCGTCGGCGAGTTCGCCGCGCACCACCTTGACCGCGACCGTCCGGCCGCCGGCCGTGCGGCCCAGGTAGACCCGTCCCATGCCGCCCGCGCCGAGCCGGCGCAGCAGCCGGTACGAGCCGACCCGTGCCGGGTCCGAAGCACCCAGTGGTTCCATCCGCCCCCGCCTCCCGTCGGGCCCGGCGGGCCCCGCCGGACAGTACCAACCGGGGCCCCCGCACGCCCGGTGTTACCCGGCGGCGGGCACGGACTCCAGCAGGCGCACCGTCACGTCCGCGGCGAAGCCGCTGTCGTGGGCCACCCGGCGGGCGAACTCGGCGATGCCGGCGAGCTGTCGGCCGCCGAGCGAGTAGTCCAGGGCCTCGGTGAAGTACCGCTCCAGCAGCGGCGCTTCGAAGGACTCCCAGCGGGCGGCCTGTTCGGCGACCTTGCCGGCCTCGGTGAGGGAGAGGTCGCGGGACTCCAGGAAGGCGCGGTGCACGGCGGCGACGGTGCCGGGCTGCTGCTCGGCGTAGTCGCGGCGGGCGGCCCAGACGGCGAAGACGAAGGGCAGGCCCGTCCACTCCTTCCACATGGCGCCGAGGTCGTGGACGGCGAGACCCTGGCTGGGGGCCTGTTCCAGGGAGGCGCGCAGGGCGGGGTCGCCGATGAGGACGGCGGCGTCGGCGCGGGCGAGCATCGCGTCGAGGTCGGGCGGGCTGGAGAAGTACTCGGGCCGGACGCCCTCGCGCTCCTCCAGCAGCAGGCGGGCGAGCCGGACGGAGGTGCGGCTGGTGGAGCCGAGGGCGACCGGGCGGCCGTCGAGGTCGGCGAGCGGGACCTTGCTGACGATCACGCAGGACATCACCGGGCCGTCGCTGCCCACGGCGATGTCGGGCAGCACGACCAGGTCCTCGGCGTGCCGCAGGTATTCGACGCAGGTGATCGGGCCGATGTCGAGGTCGCCGGCGACCAGGCGGTCGCTGAGCTTCTCGGGGGTGTCCCTGGTGAGGTCGAGATCGAGGAGGTTGCCGGTCCGCGCGAGCCCCCAGTAGAGGGGCAAACAGTTGAGGAACTGAATATGTCCGACCCGGGGCCTTACCGCCGCCGAGCTGCCCGCTTCGCTACCGGTCACCGTCGCTCCCTCTGATGTTCGTACTCTCCCCGCAGCGTATGCCTGCCGCGTTCAGGTCCCGACACCAGGCGGGCGACACACCGGCGCGCCCTTCGGTCACCCCTGGTCGGGGCCGCGCCCGCGTGCTAACGTCTCTTCCAGTTGCAGTTTGATTCCCCTTGCAGTACTTGAAGCCTGCGGAGCATGTAACCGCAGGCTTTTCGTAGTTTTTCAGCAGTTTCAGCGCAATTGAGCATTGATTGAGCACTGTGCGAAAAACTCCGGACCATACCGGAGGCAGGGCGATCAGCGCAGCGGACCCGGAGGTCACACGGTGTGGCCTCCAATACGTCCCTCGCAAGGAGAACGGCATGGCTCAGGGAACCGTCAAGTGGTTCAACGCTGAGAAGGGCTTCGGCTTCATCGCCCAGGAGGGCGGCGGCCCCGACGTCTTCGTCCACTACTCCGCCATCAACTCGACCGGCTTCCGGTCGCTCGAGGAGAACCAGGCGGTCACCTTCGACGTCACCCAGGGCCCGAAGGGCCCGCAGGCGGAGAACGTCACCGCAGTCTGACGATCCTCTGATGATCTGATCGCTCCGGACCTCCGGGTCCGCCGGTGGCCACCCGGGCCGCCACACGAGCACGAAGAGCAGTACCAAGGGGGCCCGCCACGTCGTGGCGGGCCCCCTGCCTGTTCCGGCCCCGCTCCGCCCCGGCCCCGGCCGCGCGGTCCCGGGCGCCGGGACCCGCACGGACGGGCGCACCCGCCCGTGCGGGGAGCACTGCTCCGTCAGCCACCGGGCATCGCTCGATCGGGTGATCCTCGCCACGCTGCCGGGGCTGTTGTCGATTCGTGACCGGACGGTCTCCGTGGTGCGAAACTGCCGGGGCCCTTCGCGCGTCTATCGAAGGGAACACGGCGAAGGGGTATGGCAGTGAAGCGGGCGGCAGGCAGGGTCGTGGCGGCAGCGGTGCTCGGTGGGGCTCTGGTGCTCACCACCGCGTGCAGCAGCGGCGGCGGGGGTTCGTCCTCGGGCGCCGACAAGCAGGAGCAGAAGAAGTCCCAGGCCCAGCTGACCATCGAGCCGGCCAACGGCGCCACCAAGGTGAAGCCGTCCGGCGCGCTCAAGGTCGCGGTGGCGAACGGCAAGCTCACCACGGTCAAGGTGACGGGCAAGGACGGCAAGGAGGTCCCGGGCACGATCACCCCCGACGGCCTCGGCTGGACGCCCGCGCAGAACCTCGCCGTCTCCACCGAGTACAAGGTGACCGCCCAGGCCGCGGACGCCGCCGGCGTGGCCGCCACCTCGGAGAGCAGCTTCACCACCCTGACGCCCGCCAAGGGCGCCGGCCCGTACGACAACATCTCGGACAAGCAGACGTACGGCGTCGGCATGATCGTCTCGCTGAGCTTCAAGAAGGCCGTCGAGAACAAGGCGGCCGTCGAGAAGGCCGTCACCTTCGAGGCGTCCGACGGCACCGTGGTCAAGCCGCACTGGTTCGGCAACAACCGGGTGGACTTCCGCCCGGAGAAGTTCTGGAAGCCGCAGACCAAGGTCACCGTGCACTACCGGCTGAAGAGCGTCGAGACCTCCCCGGACGTGTACGGCGAGGTCGACAGCGACCAGAGCTTCACCATCGGCCGATCCCGGGTCAGCGTCGCCGACGCCTCCACCCACGAGATGGTGGTCAAGGAGGACGGCAAGCCGGACGCCACCATCCCGATCAGCGCGGGTGCCAGCTCGCCCGCCTCGCAGAACACCTTCAACGGCACGATGGTGGTCATGGCCAAGGAGGGGACGACCGTCATGGACTCCTCCACCGTGGTCAACCACGAGGGCCCGGCCTACAAGGTCGAGATGCCGCACGCCCTGCGGCTCACCCCCACCGGCACCTACGTGCACGGCAAGTACGCCCCGGGCGTCTTCGGCCGCACCAACACCAGCCACGGCTGCATCGGCCTGGAGGACACCTCCGCCAAGGACGGCTCGCCGGGCTCGTCCGCCGGCCAGTTCTACGACGCCGCGATCGTCGGCGACCCGGTCACCGTGCAGAACTCGGTCGGCCAGCAGGTCCGGCCGGACAACGGCCTGAGCGGCTGGAACATCAGCTGGGACAAGTGGTGACGCGCTGACCCGAACGCCGTCGGGGCGTCCGTCCGGAGGGGGGATCCGGACGGGCGCCCCGATGTCGTCTCAGGGGTGGTTCCCGCGCTTCGTCACCAGGCGGACGGCGCCGGCGGTGCGACCACCGGCGGGCGGTCGTCGCAGGTGATGGTGTTGGGCAGCTCCCAGGGGACGAGCCAGGCGCCGGTGGTGCCGCCGCCGTCGTTGCCGCCGAGGTCGGTCACCGAGAACTCGGAGCCGGCCGGGGTGAAGTGGAAGCTGCCGCAGTTGTTCACGCCGACCGCGCCGACGTTGCGGGCGTCCACGTTCTCGAAGTCGGCGGAGCCGGCCGCCCGGGCGCTGAGCACCGAGGTGCCGGTGCCGTCGACCCGGATGTCCTTGAAGTGCAGGCCGGTGACCTCGTAGAGGTCCTTGACCGGCCAGTCGGCCACCACCATCACCGCGTTGTAGGTGCTGTCGAGGAAGTGGTCGCCGGTCACCCGGACGTCCGCGGCGATGTCCTTCTCCAGCGCGTAGAACCAGATCGCGCCGAGGCCGATCTTCCAGTTCAGCTCGTAGGTGCCGGAGCGGACGGTGGTGTTGTCGGTGATCCACAGGTGCCCGGCGAACGGCTCGGCGCCGAACCGGGAGCCGACGTGGATCGCGCTGCCCTCGCGGACCGGGTCGGCGACCAGGTTCCCGGAGACGGTGTTGTCGGTGCCGCCGTAGATCGCGATGCCGTTGGCCAGCACCGGCGACTGCACGGTGTTGTGGTCGAAGGTGTTGCGGGCGTCCGCGGTCTTCTCGGACCACATGGCGAGTCCGTCGTCGCCGGTGTTGCGGACGAGGTTGTGGGAGACCACCGAGTCGGTGACGCCGGTGTGGAAGTTCAGGCCGTCGGCGATCTGGTCGGTGATCACGTTGCGGGTCACCTTGAGGTTCTTCATCGGCCCGTCGAACCAGAGGCCCACCTTGGTGTGGTGGATGTAGAGGCCCTCGATCACCGAGTCGCTCATCGCACCGCCGATGCCGTTCACCTGGTCGGTGTCGATCCGCTCGCGGACGTCGCCCTCGATCGCGAAGCCGGACAGGTGGACGTTGCGGCTGCCGCCCGCGGCGGCGTCCTTGCCGTAGAAGCCGACGCCGGTATGCACCGAGCTGTCCGGGGCCGGGGTGGCCAGGTCGACCTGGTGCCCCTTGACGATCGTGTACCAGCTGCCGGCGCCC
The DNA here is from genome assembly GCF_040634455.1 of Kitasatospora sp. NPDC007106. NCBI lineage: Bacteria > Bacillati > Actinomycetota > Actinomycetes > Kitasatosporales > Streptomycetaceae > Kitasatospora > Kitasatospora sp. NPDC007106. The sequence continues at coordinate 8,290 of NZ_JBEYFP010000062.1, read as the reverse complement.
TCGATCGTCACGTCGTCGACCACGATGTGCCGGTTGACCTGGTAGGTGCCCGGCGGCAGGTAGACCGGCAGGTGGACCCGGCGGGCGAAGGCGATCGCCCGGTCGATGGCGTCCGCGGAGTCGCGGCGGCCCGTCGGGTCGGCGCCGAAGGCGAGCACGTTGGCGGCGGCGAGGTTCACGTGCGGGGCGGCGACGAGCTCGGAGTCGAGCAGGTCGATCACCGTCCAGGCGGCCTTGCTGCCCTGCGGCACCGTCAGCCGCACGGTGTCGCCGGCCTTGTAGGTGCGGCCGAGCAGCAGGCGCTGCTCGTCGTAGAAGTGGGTGGGCCGGAAGGGCTTGGCGATCTCCGGGGCCGGGGTGGTGGCGCTCGGCACGCAGGAGCACTCGGTGATCCACCAGTCCGGGTGCAGCAGCCCGGCCTGCGGGTCGTTGCTGAACGGGTACTGGTTGTAGAGCCAGGAGTACTGCGAGGTCAGCGTCATGGTGCTGTGCTTGCGGCCGTTCACCGCGACGTCCAGCGGTGCGGTGGTGCCGCCGCCGCCCGGGGCGTCCGGGATGCTGTAGCGCACGGTGATCGCGTTGGCCGCGGCGGGCAGGGTGAACTCGACGTACTGGCCGGGCGTCAGCTTCACCGCGGACCGGCCGGAGGCCTCCGAGGGCAGGGTGTAGGCGGTGCGGTCCGGGCCGATCACCGTGCCGGTGCTCCGCGCGTTCTCGGCCTCCTGCTCGGCCGCGCCCAGGTCGGCGCCGCGGCCCGCGACCAGCGCGGGTGCCAGGCCCGCCCGCGTCACGACGGCCCCGGCGGCGGGCTTCCCGGTGTCGGCGGCGGCCGGCCCGGCGTATCCGACGGTGGCCGCGGTCACCGCCGCCAGCACGGCCGCGGCACGTCGCGGCGGCCCGCCGGCCCGGCGCGTCGCAGCTCCTCTGATGCTCCGTGACATCGCTTGCTCGTTTCTCTCGGGGTGGTGGCGGCCGTAGTCGCCCGCGGCGGAGCGTAGGGCTGCGGCACTCCACCCCACAAGAGGAGTGCAAGTAATTTTCGATGATCTGTTGATTTGATGCAGATGAGGAGATCAATTCTTGCGACCTCCCGTCGGCCACCCGAGGACGCCGAGAGGACGCCCCGAGCACGCCGAGGCCCCTCCCCCGGTGCGGGGAAGGGGCCTGGGCGGAGGCGGGCGGCGTTCGGCGTCAGGCCGCGGCGGCCACCGGCTCGGCGGACCGGGCGGGCTCCGGCCCGGTCAGCAGGTCACCGGTGGGGTTGTCGTACGCCGCACGGTCCAGCGTCTTCTCGCGGGCCGCGACCAGGATCGGCACGACCGCCTGGCCGGCCACGTTGGTGGCGGTGCGGATCATGTCGAGGATCGGGTCGATCGCCAGCAGCAGTCCGACGCCCTCCAGCGGCAGGCCGACCGTCGACAGGGTGAGGGTCAGCATGACGATCGCGCCGGTCAGGCCGGCCGTCGCGGCGGAGCCGATCACCGAGACGAAGGCGATCAGCAGGTAGTCGCCGATGCCGAGGTGGATGCCGTACACCTGGGCCACGAAGATCGCGGCCAGCGAGGGGTAGATCGCGGCGCAGCCGTCCATCTTGGTCGTGGCCCCGAACGGAACGGCGAACGACGCGTACTCGCTCGGGACGCCGAGGCGCTCGGTGACCCGGCGGGTGACCGGCAGGGTGCCGACCGAGGAGCGGGAGACGAAGGCCAGCTGGATGGCCGGCCAGGCACCGCGGAAGAAGTGCACCGGGTTGAGGCCGCCGGCGAAGCGCAGCAGCAGCGGGTACACGGCGAACAGCACGATCGCGCAGCCGATGTAGACGTCGGCGGTGAGCGTGGCGAACGGGGCGAGCAGGTCCCAGCCGTACTTGGCGACGGACTTGCCGATCAGGCCGAGGGTGCCGAGCGGCGCCAGTCTGATGACCCACCAGAGCGCGGTCTGGGTGAGGTCGAGGACGGACTCGGCGATCCGGCGGACGGGCTCGGCCTTCTCGCCGATCTTCAGCACGGCGGCGCCGGTGACGACGCCGAGGAAGACGATCTGGAGGACGTTCACCTCGACGAACGAGGTGGCGATGTTCGTCGGGACGATGCCGGTGAGGAAGTCCACCCAGCTGCCGGCCTCCTCCGGGGCCTTGAGGCCCTCGGTGGAGAGACCGGCGCCGCGGCCGGGGTCGGTGAGCAGGCCGAGGCCGAGGCCGACCGCGACCGCGATCAGCGAGGTGGCGAGGAACCAGAGGAGGGTGCGGACGGCGAGCCGGGCGGCGTTGGCGACGTTCCGCAGGTTGGCGACGCTGACCACGATGGCGGTGAAGACCAGCGGCGGGACGGCCAGCTTCAGCAGCTGGACGAAGGTCTTGCCGACGGTGTCGAGGGTGGTGGTGAGCCAGGCGACGTCGCCGGCGCGGGCGATCCAGCCGAGCAGCAGGCCGAGGGCGAGGCCTCCGGCGATCTGCGCCCAGAAGGGCGTGCGGCGGACTGCGGACAGGGGTCCGGGCATGGGGATGCGACTCCGGGGGTCGGGTGGCAGACGGGGGAGGTCGGACACGGCGGCACGCACGGGGTCCGTCCGGGCGGGGGCCGCGGAGGAACCGTCAGGAGAGGCGTGCCGCCCCGGTACAGCCGCAGGCGCGGCGGGCGCGCGGGCAGGCGCAGCGGCGGACGGGCGGGGTGCCCGGTCCGTCCTGGAGTGCGCCTGCGGTGGTCATGGCCGGAACGTTAGCAGTAAACATTTGAGATGTTCAAAGTATTGGTTTGAGCTATGGCCACGAACCAGCCAGGCCGCACGGGGGCCGGACCCGCCGCGGATTGACCGGGCGGAGTGGTTATACGTATAACTTCAGGTATGGGCTACATCGCGCTGCTCCGCGCCCCGCACGTCACCCGGCTGCTCCTCGGCACCCTGCTCGGCCGGCTCCCCGCCGGCATGACCGGCCTGGTGATCGCCCTCGCCCTGCGCGAGGCCGGCGCGCCGTACAGCCGGATCGGCCTCGCCACCGCCGCCTACGCCGTCTCCGCCGCGATCGGCGGCCCGGTGCTCGGACGGATCGTCGACCGCACCGGCCAGCCCCGGGTGCTGCTCACCACGGCCCTGGTCGCCGGCCTCGGCTACGCCCTGCTCGCCCTCGCCCCCGGCTCCGCGGTCGCCGCACCGGCCGGCGCCGCGCTCGCCGGGCTCGCCATGCCGCCGCTCGAACCCTGCCTGCGGGCCCTGTGGCCCTCCGTGGTGGAGGAGGAGCAGCTCGACACCGCGTACGCCTTCGACTCCGCCTCCCAGCAGATCCTCTACGTGGCCGGACCGCTCGCGGTGGCCGGGATCGCCGCCGGCTTCGGGCCGTCCACAGCCCTGTGGACGGCGGCCGCGCTCGGCCTGCTCGGCTCGCTGGTCGTCGCCACCGCCGCACCCGCCCGGGCCTGGCGGGCGCCCGCCCGCAGCGCCTCCGCCGGGCTCCTCGGACCGCTGCGCTCCCCCGGCCTCGTCCTGCTGCTGATCGGCCTGGCCGGCGCCGGCTGGACGGTCGGCGCCCAGAGCGTGCTGTTCATCGCCTACGCCGAGCAGCACCCCGGCGCACTGCCCGGCGGGGCCGGCCTGATGCTGGCCCTCGCGGCCCTCGGCGGCCTGCTCGGCGCGCTCGGCTACGGCGCCGTCCGCTGGCGGAGCACCACCGCCACCCGCACCTGGGTGATCGCGCTGCTGATGGCGGCCTCCTACCTGCCGCTGCTCGCGCTGCCCGGGCCGTGGGCGATGGCCGGGCTGTCGCTGCTCTCCGGGATCGGCCTGGCGCCGCTGCTGGCGGCCGCGTTCGTGCTGATCGCCGAACTGGCGCCGACCGGGACGGTCACCGAGGCCTTCGCCTGGCTGATCACGCTGTTCGCGACCGGCAACGCGGCGGGCTACGCGGTGTCCGGCGCCCTGGTCGAGGGCTCGCTGCTGCGGGTCGCGGTGTGCGCGGCGGCCGGGATCGGGGTCGGCGGGGTGCTGCTGTTCGCCTGCCGCGGATGGTTCCGGCCCGCCGCGGCCGACGCCCCGGCCCGCACGGTCCTGGCGGCCTGACGGACCCTCACACCGCCCCCCGGTGCGGGTGCACCGGGCGGGGCGGCGGTCAGGCCGGGCGGGTGGAGGCGCGGACGACCAGGGTGGTGGGGAGCGGCGGGACGGCGATGACCGGTTCTCCGGCGAGCAGGGCCGCGAGGGCGGCGACGCCGGTGCGGCCGAGTTCCTCGCCGGGCAGGTCGACGGTGGTGAGCGGCGGGACGAGCAGGCCGGCCACCGGGATGTTGTCGATGCCGACCACCGACACGTCCTCGGGGATCCGCAGGCCCAGTTCGGCGGCGGCCTGGTACAGGCCGGAGGCGACCACGTCGTCGTCGCAGATCACCGCGGCCGGCCGGTCGGGCCGTTCCAGCAGCGTACGGGCGACCGCGCGGGCGGCCTCGGCGCCCTCGTTCAGGCTGACCCCGGCCTCGACGACCTCCAGGTCCGCGGCGGCGGCCTCGAAACCGGCCTGGCGGGTGCGGAAGGTGTGCGCGGACAGGGTGGAGCGCAGATGGCCGATCCGGCGGTGGCCGCGGGCGGCGAGGTGTTCCACCGCGGCCCGCATGCCGGCCGCGACGTCGAGCTCGACGGTCGGGCGGCCCGGGCTGCGGGCCGGGTCGGCGTCGAGGAAGACCGCGGGGGTGTCGGCGGGGAGTTCACCGAGCTGGCTGTCGTCCGGCGAGCAGATCAGCAGGCCGTCGAAGCGGCCGGCGGTGGCGGCCTCGGCGAGGGTGGCGCCGTCCCAGCCGGAGGAGACGACCACGGCGAGGCCGCGCCGGTGGGCCTCCTCGTGGACACCGGAGAGCACCCGGCCGAAGAAGGGGCCGAGCAGGTTGGGCACCGCGAGCATCACCATCCCGCTGCGGCCGAGCCGCAGTTGGCGGCCGGCGGCCTGCGGCTGGTAGCCGAGGGTGCGGGCGGCCTCGCGGACGCGCTCGCGGGTGGCGTCGGAGACGCGGTGGCCGCCGGCACCGGAGAACACCAGGGAGACGGTGGCCTGCGAGACGCCGGCCAGCCGGGCCACGTCCCGCCCGGTGGGGCGGCGCGGCGGCGCGGGTTCGGCCAAGGTCAGTCCCGGACGGCGGCGCGGGCGGCGTCGTCGGCCGCGTCCTCCTCGGCGTTCTGGTCGGCGATCCGCTGCGCGGTGCGGGTGCGCACGCCGCCGACCTTGTCGACGATCTGCTCGGACATCGCGTCGCGCTGCTTGCTGAGCACGACGTAGCTGATCGGGGCGGACACCAGGAGCGCGAGCAGGATGAGGAAGACGACACCGCTGCTGCCGGCGACCGGGATCACGCCGAAGCGGCCGAGCAGCACGGCCACCAGCAGGCAGCCGAGGAAGATACTCGCCCGCAGGGAGGTGTAGCGGAGCGTGGCGTGCGACTTGCGGCTGCTCACGGGTGGCGTCCTTCGCGGCTGGGGTACGACGGGTGGCGCGGGCGGGCCGCCAGGGGCGGCCTTCGCCGGGTGCCGGTCTCCCAGTGAAGCATGCCGGACGCCAGCGCCCGCACGGGGTCAGCCGATGTCGGGGCGGAGGTCCAGCCACATGGTGACGTCGTCCCGGTCGTCGCCGGGCCCGACCCGGATCGCCCCGGGCACCCGGCCGACCTCCCGGTAGCCGGAGCGGCCGTAGAAGGCCTCCAGGCCGTGGCCGCCGCGCAGGGTGAGCCGGAGCCCGGCGAGGCCCTCGGCGCGGGCGGTGCGCTCGGCCTCGGCGAGCAGGTCGGCGCCGTAGCCGCGGCCCTGCAGCCCGGGGTGGACCATGACCCGCTGGAGCATCCGCCAGTGGTCCATGAGGTCGAAGCGCATGGAGGTGAGGAAGAGGGCGGCGGCGAGCCGGCCGGTCGTGCGCTCCCGGCCGATCAGCAGCCGGTCGGGCCCGGCCGGGCAGAGCCCGGCGAACTGCTCCTCCGCGGTGGGCCGCACCCGGTCGGCGGTGACCGGGGGGACGAAGCCGACCGCGCCTCCGGCGTTGCTGACGTCCGTCCACAGCGCCACGAGCTCGTCGCGCAGCCCGGGGGTGAGGGCGGGGTCCAGCGTGAAGGACAGTGTCATAGCCGAAGAGGCTATCCGCTCCTTACGACTGCCGCTCCTCACGACGGCCGGCCGCGCCCTCAGGCGGCCGCGGCGACCGGCGCACCGCCCGTCCGGGCACCGCCGCGCAGGGCCAGGCAGAGCACCACGGCGACGGCGCACAGCCCGCCCGCCGCGTACCAGGCGAGGTCGTAGTCGCCGAACCGGTCGCGGACGACGCCGGCCAGCCCGGCGACCACGGCGGCGCCGATCTGGTGGGCCGCGAGCACCCAGCCGAAGACGATCGGCGCGTCGGCCCCGAAGTGGCGGCGGCAGAGCGCCACGGTGGGCGGCACGGTGGCGACCCAGTCCAGTCCGTAGAAGATCACGAAGGCCAGGATCGGGGGCTGCAGCGAGTGGCCGAACAGCTGCGGCAGGAAGAGCAGCGACAGACCGCGCAGGCCGTAGTAGACGACCAGCAGCCGCCGGGAGTCGAAGCGGTCGGTGAACCAGCCGCTGGCGATGGTGCCGGCCACGTCGAAGACGCCGACCAGGGCGAGCAGGCTCGCGCCGGTGGTCACCGGCATCCCGTGGTCGTGCGCGGCCGGGATGAAGTGCGTGCCGACCAGGCCGGCGGTGGTCGCGCCGCAGATCGCGAAGGAGCCGGCCAGCAGCCAGAAGGCCCGCGACCGGGCGGCCTCCCGCAGCACCCGCAGCGAGCGGGCCAGCGCGCTGCCGTCGGTCACCGGCTCGGGCGGCTGCTCGGTGGCGCCGTACGGGAGCAGGCCGACGTCGGCCGGGCGCTCGCGCATCAGCAGCAGGACGGGCACCGCGACGACGGTCGCCGCCAGCGAGACCACGACGACCGCGGTGCGCCAGCCCTGGTGCTCGACCAGCGCGGCGAGCACCGGCATGAAGACCAGGTTGCCGGCCGCCCCGGCGGCGGTCAGCACACCGGTGACCAGGCCCTGCCGGGCCTGGAACCAGCGGCCGGTGACGGTGGTGGCGAAGGCGCCGGCCATCGACCCGCTGCCGAGGCCGACCAGCACGCCCCAGCAGAGGATCAGCTGCCAGCTCTCCGTCATCAGGACGGTGAGGCCGGCGCCGGTGGCGATGGTCAGCAGGGCGCTGACCACGATCAGGCGGATGCCGAAGCGGTCCATCAGCGCCGCGGCGAACGGCGCGGTCAGGCCGTACAGCGTGAGGTTGACCGAGACGGCGCTGCCGATGGTGGCGTGCGACCAGCCGAACTCGGCGTTCAGGGCGTCCATCATCAGGCCGGGCGCGGAGCGGAAGCCGGCCGAGCCGAGCAGGACGACCAGGGCGACGCCGGCCACCACCCAGGCGTAGTGCAGGCGGGGCGGGCGGGCGCCGGCGGGGGCGGCGGGTCTGCGGGTGCTCAGATCGGTCACCGGACGAGTGTCCCGGGCGGGGACGGCCGCCAACGAGTGGCCTGACTGCCAGCTTTCGTCAGGATCGGGCCAAACGGCCGGCCGGCCGCCCCGCCCCGGCTCAGCGGTCGGCCACCCGGCGCAGGTTCCGGATCGGCCGGACGAGCAGCAGCGCGGCGACCACCAGCAGCGCGACGGCGGCGCCGGCGGCGAGCACCGCCTTCGGGCCGAAGGCCTCGGCGGCCGGGCCGGCCAGCGCCGCACCGACCGGGGCCATGCAGACCGACCCGGCGACCTCGTAGGCGTGGATCCGGTTGAGCACCTCGGCCGGCACCTGGGTCTGCACGCTGGTCGCCCACATGACGCCCCAGAAGGTGACACCGGCACCGGTGACCAGGAAGCAGACGGCGAGCAGCGGGACGGGCAGCCCCAGCACGATGCCCAGCGGGTACAGCGGGAAGGCCAGCATCGCCAGCGCCCCGCCGCGCAGCGGGTGCCGCGGCCGGACGCGGATGCCGAGCAGCCCTCCGAGCACGGTCCCGGCCCCGAACACGGCGTTCAGCAGTCCGTACGCGGTGGAGCCGTGCGCGGGGACGAGCAGGCCGGCCGCGACCGGCAGCAGGGGGCCGTAGCAGAGCGCGCTGAAGAACAGCCAGATCACGATGACGCCCCACATCCAGGTGCGGGCGCGGAACTCGTGCCAGCCCTCCACCAGATTGCGCCAGAGGCTGTCGCCGGGCGGTGGCGCGGGCACCGGGCCGAGCCGCAGGGCGAGCAGGCAGCAGGCGCTCAGCGCGTAGGCGCAGGCCGCGACCACCATCACCCAGCCGGTGGCGGCGGCCCCCGCCAGC
>NZ_JBEYFP010000061.1:0-20530 GCF_040634455.1 Kitasatospora sp. NPDC007106 | reverse complement strand
GCCCGGGCGGTGGGCCGCGCCGGGGGCCGGCGTAGCGCTGGGCGGCGGGCTGGGTCGAAGGCCGGTGGTGGGCCGCGGTGGGACGGGCGGGAGCGTTCGGGTGCCCGGGACCGGGGACCGTGGCGGGGTGCCGGGCCGGGCGCAGCGCTGACGGTGATCAGGCGTGGTCGGCGGGCCGGTCGGGGCCGGTCGGGGCCGGTCGGGCTCCTCCACCCTCGCCGCGGGGCCCGGCCGGATCCATGGCGGCGCCCGACATTCGGTGCGCCCCGGCCATGGGGCCGTGCCACACGGATCGCCCTGCGGAGCTCCGACATGGCTGAGGGACACACAGCCGGGGCGGTCGGTGCGTCGTCCGACCATATGTCCCCGGACCGGCCGCACTCCTACGGTTCCGGCATCCACCCCCGCAGCGATCCCCAGGAGCCGGCCGCCATGCGCTACACAGCACTTCCCCGCGTCAGATCCATCGGTGCGGTCCGGGCCGCGTCCACGGCCGCCCCGGCCCCGGGAGCCGCCGGAGGCACCGCGGCCTCCGGCGGCGGTGCTGCGGGCGGGCCGCGGCACATCGGGCGGCGGATCGCCGTCCTGGCGGCCTGCGGCGTGCTGGCGGTCGGCTGCGCCAAGGCCGGTACGGCGGGGACGGACTCCGCCGACGGGAACGGCGGGGCTTCGAGCCCGGTCAAGGTCGGCCTGCTCTACTCCAAGACCGGCCCGCTGGCCGCGTACGGCAAGCAGTACCTGGAGGGTTTCAAGGCAGGACTCGACTACGCGACCAAGGGCACCGGCAAGGTGGACGGGCACCCGATCGAGTTCGTCGAGCAGGACGACGCCGGCGACCCCGCCAAGGCGGTGTCCGGGGCGAAGGAGCTGATCGGCAAGGGCTACAAGATCCTCGCCGGCTCCACCGCCTCCGGCGTGGCCCTGCAGGTGGCGCCCTTCGCCGCGCAGAACAAGGTGCTCTTCATCAGCGGACCGGCCGCCGCCGACAAGGTCACCGCGCTCAACAAGTACACCTTCCGCTCGGGCCGCCAGTCCTACCAGGACACCCTGACCGCGGCCTCGTTCGTGGGCGACGCCAAGGGCAAGAAGGTGACGGTGCTGGCCCAGGACAGTGCCTTCGGACAGGCCAACGTGGCCGCCGTCAAGGCCGTCCTCGGCAAGGAGGGCGCCACGGTCGACGCCGTCCTCGCCCCACCCAGCGCGACCGACCTGACGCCGTTCGCCACCCAGGCCAAGGCCGCCAAGCCCGACCTGCTGTTCGTGGCCTGGGCCGGCGAGACCGCCTCCGCCCTGTGGACCTCGCTCAACCAGCAGGACGTCTTCTCCTCCACCCGGGTGGTCACCGGCCTGGACCTCGCCGCCTCGTACCCGCTGTTCGGCCCGGCGGGCGAGAAGATCTCCTTCCTCAACCACTACTTCGCCGGTGCGGCCGGGACGGACATCGAGAAGGCGATGACCGAGGCCGTCGCCAAGGGTGGCAGCAAGCCGGACATCTTCACCCCCGACGGCTTCACCGCCGCCCAGATGGTGGTGCACGCGGTCGAGGCCAACAAGGGCTCCGCCGACGACACCGCCGCCCTGGTGAAGGCCCTGGAGGGGTGGAGCTTCGACGGCGTGAAGGGCCACCTCACCGTCCGCGCCGAGGACCACGCCCTGCTGCAGCCGATGTTCCAGGTCCGGCTGACCGGCAGCGGTGCCGCTGCCAAGCCCACCGTGGAGAAGGTCCTGCCCGCCGAGCAGGTGGCGCCGCCCGTCCTCGCCATGGTCGGCTGATCGTGGAGCAGCCATCCGCATCGGGGCCCGGCGCGGGGCCGTCCGGTGCCGCTGCCGGCCTCCCCGGGGAGACAGTCCTCTCCGGGCAGGCGGGCCTGCGTGGGCAGCCGGGTGTTTCCGGGCAGGCGGGTGTCCCGCGGCCGGTGGGCGGGAGCACGGCCGCCGTGCGGACCGCCGAGCCCGTCCTGCGGCTGACGGGGCTCGGTTGGTCGGTCCGGGGTGTGCCGATCGTGGAGGACGTCTCCTTCACCGTGGGAGAGGGCGAGTTCGTCGCCTTCATCGGACCCAACGGCGCGGGGAAGACCTCCCTGTTCAACCTGATCTCCGGGATCTACCCGGCGAGTCACGGCACGCTGGAACTGGACGGGGCGGACATCACGGACCTGCCCGTGCACGCACGGGCCCGGCGCGGGATCGGGCGGACATTCCAGACCTCCTCGCTGTGGGGTGGGATGGCGGTCGCCGAGCACGTACGGCTGGCTGCGCAGGGCGCGGCCGGGCCGGCCGCCTCCTACCGCTTCTGGCGCCGGGCCGACCGGTACTCCGCCCAGGTCGCCGAGACGTTGGAACGGACCGATCTCGGGCACCGGGCGGACACCGTGGCGAACGCCCTCTCGCACGGTGAGAAGCGCAAGCTCGAACTGGCCGTGCTGCTGGTCGCCGAACCGCGGCTGATCCTGCTCGACGAACCGATGGCCGGCGTCAGCGCGGAGGAGGTCCCGGCCCTCACCGAACTGATCCGCTCGGTGCACCGGGAGTCTGGCCGGACGGTGCTGATGGTGGAACACCACATGGACGTCCTGCTCGGTCTCGCCGACCGGCTCGCCGTGATGCACCACGGCACCCTTCTGGCACTGGACACGCCTGCCGCGGTGATGGCGGACCCCACCGTGCAGCAGGCATACCTGGGTGAGGCGCCGTGACGGACGACCCCTCTCTGACGCAGTATCGGGAGACGACGGTGGACGGGCGGGCGGCGGGTGCCGCGGAGATGCCGAGGTCGTTGCTCGCCGTGCGGGACCTGCGGGTGGTCATCGACGGCCTGCACATCCTGCACGGCGTGGACCTCGACGTGGCCCCCACGGGCGTGACCGCGCTGCTCGGCCGCAACGGCGCGGGCAAGACCACCACGGCCAAGGCGGTCATGGGTCTGGTGCCGAGGTCGGGAAGCCTCCTCTTCGACAGGGTCGAACTGGCAGGACTGCCGACCCATCTGGTCGTCCGCCAGGGCATCGGCTACGCCCCGGAGGACCGCGGCATCTTCGCCGGGCTCACCGTGGCCGAGAACCTCCGGCTGGCCGAGCGTGATGCCGAGCCCGCCTACGACCTGGTGCACGAGCTCTTCCCCGAGCTGCGGAAGCGGGCCCGACAGGCCGCCGGGACCCTCTCCGGTGGCCAGCAGCAGATGGTGGCGATCGGCCGCACCCTGCTCAACCGCAACCGGCTGATCATTGCCGACGAGCCCACCAAGGGTCTGGCACCGAAGATCGTCTCCGAGGTGGCCGAGGTCCTGGCCCGGGCGGCGGAACGGGTGCCGATCCTGCTCGTCGAACAGAACCTCGCACTGGTGAGGCGGCTGGCCGGCCGCTGCACCGTCCTGGCCGACGGCCGGACCGTCCACCAGGGCGACACCGCCGAACTGCTGGCCGACGAGGAGGCCTCGCGCCGACTGCTCGGCGTCGGCAGCAGGCGCGCTTCTGCTGCCGCCACGCAGGCCGCGGCCGACGACTCCCCCCGTCCCGTCGAATCCGCTACGGAGGTGACCTCTCCATGAACACCGTCGTCCTCCTCGTCTGTACGGGTCTCGGTCTGGGCGCCCTCTACTTCCTGGTGGCCTCCGGGCTGTCGTTGATCTTCGGTCTGATGGACGTGCTCAACTTCGCCCACGGGGCCCTGCTGTCGGTGGGCGCCTACGCCGCGTGGTGGGCCTCCGCCGAGGCGGGGGTGGGCTTCTGGCCGGCGGTGCTCTTCGGCACCGCTACGGGGACCGCCGCCTCCGTCCTACTCGAACTGGCCGTGATCAGGCCCCTCTACAGTCGTCCTCGTGACCAGATCCTGGCCACCGTCGGCGTCGGCCTGGCGCTGCCCGCCCTGATCATGGGCATCTGGGGCGCCGACGCCCGTCCCTTCCAACCGCCGGCCGCGCTGGCCGGCACCGTCTCGCTGCTGGGTGCGGTCGTCCCCGTCAACCGCTTCGTCCTGATGGGCGCGGCCCTCGTGGTGCTGGTGCTGCTGCGCCTCTTCCTGAGCCGTACCCGGTACGGCCTCATCGTCCGGGCCGGTGTCGAGGACCGCGCCATGGTCACGGCCCTCGGTGTCGACGTGCGTCGTGCGTTCACCCTGGTCTTCGCCATCGGCGGAGCCGCCGCCGCACTCGGCGGCGCGCTCGCCGGTCTCTACTTCGGTTCCGTCAACCCCGGCCAGGGCACCGGTCTGCTGATCTTCGCCTTCGTCGTGGTCGTCATGGGCGGCATGGGCTCGGTCACCGGTGCCGCCGTCGCATCGGCCGCAGTGGGCCTCGTCCAGCAGTTCGCCAACTACTACACCGCCGCCGGGCTGGGCGATCTCTCCGTCGTCGTACTCCTCGCCGTACTTCTCCTCGTACGGCCCCGCGGACTCACCGGGAGGCTCGCGTGACCGCCAACTCCTCGACCACGGGCACCGAGAGCCCGACGGGCGTCACAGTCTCATTGCCCGGCGGTGCTTCTGACGGAGATTCTGGAACACCAGGACGTGGTCGCACCATCCCTCGAACAGGTGAATCATTCGGTGACGGCTCGACTCCGCTCCGTCGAGCACTACGCTGGTGGCCGATCGCCCTGCTGATCCTGTTCCTTGTCGCCCCATACAGTGCGCTTCCCGTCCCGGGGCTCCTCGACGGGCCGCTCGGCAGCCCCGGAAGCCTCCAACTGATCGCCCTGTGCCTCCTCTACGGGGCCCTCGCCACCGGCTACGACCTGCTCCTCGGCCGGACGGGCCTGCTCTCCTTCGGCCACGCCCTCTACTTCGCGGCGGGTCTCTACTGCACCGACCTCGCCATGCTCGAACTCCGCCTCCCCCTGCTGCCGGCCGCCGCCGCCGGCATCGCCTGCGCCACCCTGCTCGCCGTGCTGCTGGGCGCGGTCAGCCTCCGGGTCACCGGCATCGGCTTCTCCATGGTCACGCTCGCCTTCGCCCAGGCCGGGGCGATCCTCGTCCAGCGCAACCCCGGCGGCCTCACCGGAGGCGAGGAGGGGCGCGCCGCCCCCGCGGACCTGCTGCCGTCCTCGCTGGTCGGCATCGGCAACACCGCCAACCTCTACTGGATCGCGCTCGGGTACCTCGTCCTCACCCTCGCGATCGTCCACGTCACCGTCGGCTCGCCGATCGGCCGGGTCTGGGCCGGCATCCGGGAGAACGAACGACGCGTCGAGGTCCTCGGCCTGCGGCCGTACGGCTACAAGCTGATCGCCTTCGTCGTGGCCGGAGCCCTGGCCGGCGCCGGCGGCGTCGTGTACCTGCTGCTGACCGGCGGCGCGACCCCGCAGGCCGCGACCTCCGACGCCACCCTCGCGCTGCTGGTCATGGTGGTGCTCGGCGGATCCGGCACGCGCTGGGGTCCGCTGCTCGGCGGCGTCCTCTACACCTGGGCCGGCCACCGTCTCGGCGACCTCGCCAACTCCGCCGCCGTCGCCGACCTGCCCGCCGTGCTGCGCGTCCCGCTCTCCCAGCCGCTCTTCCTGCTGGGCGGCCTGTTCGTCGTGGTGGTCTACCTCCTGCCGGGCGGCCTGGCTAGACTGCCCGCCCGTCTCCGTGCCGCCCGTGCCGGCTCGGCCGTGCCTGTTCGAATCCGTGGAAATGAGGCAGCGTGAGCATCTCCGGAGGACCCGTGCACGACGAACTGTCCGTCCCCGTGCCCGGTGGGGACCTGGCCGTCCTGCGCTGGCCGGCCCGGGTGCCGGACGCACCCACGGTGGTCGCCGTCCACGGCATCACCGCCAACGCCCTGGCCTGGGGCGAGATCGCCGACCGGCTGGCCGGCCGGGCCGCCCTGATCGCTCCGGACCTCCGGGGACGGGCGGACAGCCGCTCGGTCGACGGCCCGTTCGGCCTCGCCCGCCACGCGGACGACGTCGCGGAGGTCGTCCGCACCCTCGGCCTCGGCCCGGCCCACCTGGTGGGGCACTCGATGGGGGCATGGGTCTGCGCCCTGACCGCGGTACGCCACCCCGAGCTGGTGAGCCGGGTCCTGCTGGTCGACGGAGCCGTGAGCTTCCCGCTCCCCGCAGGGGTCCACGAGGACGACGCACTGGCGGCGGTCCTCGGCCCCGCCCTCGCACGGCTGTCCATGACCTTCCCGGACCGGCAGGCGTACCGGGAGTTCTGGCAGGCCCACCCCGCCTTCGTCGACGGGTGGACCGCACGGATGGACGCCTACACCCAGCGCGACCTCGTCGGGACGGAGCCCGGACTCCGTTCCTCCTGCGTCCCCGAGGCGATCCGGCAGGACGGCCGCGAGGTGCTGCTGGACAAGGAGGCAGCTGCCGCCGTCCACCAACTGCCCTGCCCCGCCGAACTGCTCTGGGCCGAACGCGGGCTGCTGAACGAACCGCAGGGGCTCTACGACGCGGCGCGCCTCAGGTCGGCCGGTCTGGACGAAACCCGCGTCCCCGCCGCCACCGTCCCCGGCACCAACCACTACTCGATCATCGGCGGGGCGGACGGTGCAGCCGCCGTGATCGACCGGCTGCTGCGGGGCGCGGCCCTCGGCTGACCCGTGGAAGGCCGGTCGCCGGCCCGGATCCGTCGGAGACGGTTCGAGCCGGCGACGGCGCCCGGTCTGAGTCGGCCCGCCCGAGCAGGCCCGCCCGAGCAGGCCGGCCGGAGCGGGTCGAACGGAGAGGTGCGGGTGGCCCGGGAGACCGGGATGCGGGGTGGCCCAGGGAGGCGCCGGGAGGGCCAGGAAGGAGGGCTCAGCCCGCCGTCCCCAGGAAGCTTCCCCAGCCGCCCGTCGGCGCCTTGCCCACGCCGAGGGTGCGGAGCTTGCGCAGCGTCGACTGGTCCTGGACCTCCAGCCACTCGACCAGCTGCCGGAACGAGACCAGCCGGACGTCCGGCTTGCCGGCGATCTCCTTGATGGTGTCCTCGACGGCGTTCATGTAGATGCCGCCGTTCCACTGCTCGAAGTGGTTGCCGATGAACAGCGGCGCCCGGTTGGTGGTGTACGCCCGGTTGAAGCCCGCCACATAGGCGTCACGGGCCTGGGCCTGCCACTCCGCGTGCTTGGACGGGTCGCCCTTGGTCGAGCCGTGCGACTGGTTGGCGAGGATGTTGTAGTCCATGGAGAGCACCTGGAAGCTGTGCCCGGGGAACGGGATGCCCTGCAGCGGGAAGTCCCAGATCTTGCCGTCCTGGACCTTCTGCGGCCAGATCTGCAGGCCGCCGGGCGAGCTCGCGTCGTACTTCCAGCCCAGCTTCGCCGCGGTCGGCAGCAGCCCCTTCTGACCCTGCAGGCAGGGCGTGCGGCCGCCGATGAGCTCCTTCTTGTAGTCGAAGGGCAGCGGATCGACGTCGGTGAAGCCGGTGTTCGTCTTCCACTGCGTGACGAACGACACGGCCTGCTGGATCTCGTTCTCCCAGTCCTCGGGAGTCCACTTGTTCACGGCGTTGCCGTCGTCGGGCTGACGCGCGCAGAAGTGGCCGTTGAAGTGCGTGCCGATCTCGTGGCCGGCCAGCCAGGCCTGGCTGATCAGCTTGATGGTGTTCCGGACGGCGTTCTCGGAGAGGAACGGGATGTCCGAGGCGCCGACGGGGTGGCGCGGCGGGTGGTAGAGGCTCGACTTCTCCTTCGGCACCGTGTAGATGCCGGAGAGGAAGAAGGTCATCGACGCCTTGTGTTCCTCCGCGATCTTCAGGAACCGGCTGAACTGCCCGTCGTCCGTGGCGCCCGCGCCGTCCCAGGAGAACACCACGAACTGCGGCGGCTGCTCACCGGGCTTCAGCTTCTCGGGCTTGGGCTGGTTCGGCTGTGCGCCGCTGTCCGAGGTCGAGCCGTCGCCGAGCGGCGTGCCCTTGACGGGCTTCGCCGTCGAGGTGCTGCCGGCGCCGTCCCCGGAACCGCCGCCGGGGCCCGAACCCTTGGCCTTCGCCCCGCCGCCGCTGGAACAGGCGGTGACAGCGCCGAGAGCCGCAGTGGCCGCCCCGGCACTCAGCACTGCCCTCCGCGAGATGCTGCTCATGGTCTCCCCTACCCGCGTGGTGCCCGCACCCAGCAGACGTCCGGACACCAGGAGGCATCCGGACGGCGCCGACATAATCGGACAATTGATCTGTATTCCTGTACAAGGATGTCATGAGCGCTCAGGTCGGTACAGCGCGCCTGTCCACCCCCAGGCCACCACGCAGCTCATACCCATGGCGGCTGCACCACCGACCCGACTGTTGCGGTCCTGAGACAGATCGTCGGGAAGCGCGGCGGGCCGATCGCTGCCGATGCGGGGTCAGAGAGGCCGAAGAGCCGAGGGGAGGTCCGTGCGGTCACCGTGCCGATCCGACCGGGCCGCCCCTGCCCCTGTCCCCGGCCTGCGACCCGGACCGGGCTGGGCCGGGGCGGACCCGGGCCCAATCCGGACCGGGCCGGATCCGATCAGGTCGTATCAGGTCGTATCAGGTCGGAGCAGCGGTGCTCAGCAGGCGGCCGCAGCGCGGCGCCGACGGCGGATGACGCGGGCGATGCTGCCGCTGATCAGCGTCGCCGCCGTGCAGGACACGACCAGGCTCAGCCAGGCGGTGTCGAACCAGTGGCTGTTGAGCCAGCCCAGGCTGACGATGTAGGCGGCCCAGACCACGGCCGCCAGCGCGGACCAGCGGAGGAAGATCCGCGACGAGGCCGGCGAGTGCCCGACCGCCAGGTCGAGGACGGTGCGGCCGGCCGGGACGAACCTGGCAATGATCACGATGACCGCAGCGGCCCGGCTGGTGCGCTGCGCCAGCGCCGCCTGCATCCGCTCGACGCTCGTCGCCAGTTCGGGGCGCCGGGCCAGGCGGCGCCGTACGGCCGGAGCCCCGCGGCGGGCCAGGTTCAGCAGCAGGAGGTCGCCGAGGAAGGAGGCCACGGCCACCCCGAGGCCCAGCAGGAGCGGAGCACCCTCGACCTCGGAGGTGCGGAGCACGGCGAGGATCACCAGCGTTCCGCTCGGAAGGAAAGGAAGGAACGCGTCACCGAGCACGGCGCACAGCGCCAGTGCGCAGATCCACGACGGGCCGAGTACGGCTGCGGCGTTCAAGGTCGAACTCCCTCCAGACCGCCCGGGGGAGAGCAGTGCTGCAGGGAGTAACGCTAGCGAGTCGAACTTTCATGCCATGAAGCACCCCCCGTGTGTCGCGGCTCACGGCACACGGCTGAGCCGCAGCCGGTGCGGGCGCCCCGGCGGAGCCGCGCCCCCCGACCGGTCGGCACATGGCACGAGCCCCCGGAGCGGGGTGCCGCTCCGGGGGCTCGCGGGGACCATCGGTGCTGGTCCAGCCCGGTGGTCTTCGTCAGGAGCGCGGTGATGCATGCACCGCACTGATGAGTAACTTTGCCCGATCGCCGTTCCTGACGCGACATCAGGAGCTGGCGACTTCCCGCGCTGGCATGAAGTCGCCAACCACCGCCTGCACGGGGCGGCCGATCGGTTCGGGAACGAGGGAACACGCCCGCCCGCACGGAGGTTGTCCCTCCGTCGTCGGTCGACCGACCGGCGACCAGGAACCCGCGGCGACCAGGAGGACGGGCGGCATGAGCGGCGAGCACACAGGCGGAAGCCAGAACCCCACGGAGACGGTACCGGGCGACCCCGTCCGCGGACGCGCCCGCGGGTCCGCGCCCGCCCCGCTCTCCATCCTCGACCTCGCCACCGTCGGCGCCGGCTACTCGCCGGCCGACGCGCTCACCGCCACCACCGAGCTGGCCGCGGCGGCCGAGAGGTGGGGCTTCCACCGCTTCTGGGTCGCCGAACACCACGGCATGCCCGGGGTCGCCAGCTCGAACCCCGCCGTGCTGCTCGCCCACCTCGGCGCGCACACCCGCACCCTGCGCCTGGGCTCCGGCGGCGTGATGCTGCCCAACCACGCCCCGCTCACCATCGCCGAGCAGTTCGGCCTGCTGGAGGCCCTGCACCCGGGCCGAATCGACCTCGGCCTCGGCCGGGCGCCCGGTACCGACCAGGCCACCGCCCGGGCCCTGCGCCGCGGGCTCTCCGACGGCGCCGACGACTTCCCGCAGCAGCTCGCCGAACTCACCCACTTCCTCGACGGCGACTTCCCGGACGGGCACCCGTACGCCCGGCTGCGCGCCGTCCCGCAGAGCGGGGCCCGGCCGCCGATCTGGCTGCTCGGGTCCTCCGGCTTCAGCGCCCGACTGGCCGGCCGGCTGGGCCTGCCGTTCGCCTTCGCCCACCACTTCAGCGCCGCCAACACCGTCCCGGCGCTGGACCTCTACCGCAGCACGTTCCAGCCGTCCGCCGTCCTGGACGAGCCCTACGCACTAATCGGCGTCAGCGCGGTCGCCGCCGACCGGGAGGCCGAGGCGCTGCGCCTGGCCCGGTCCGCCGGCCTCGCCATGCTCCGGCTCCGCCAGGGCCGCCCCGGTCTGATCCCCACCCCGGACGAGGCCGAGGCACACCCCTACACCGAGATGGAGGCGGACTTCCTCGCGAGCTGGCTCGGCAACGTCGTCCTCGGCACCCCCGGGCAGGTGGCCGACGGCCTGGAAACCCTCCGCAAGCGGGTCGGCGCCGACGAACTCATGGTCACCTCGCACATCCACGGTCACGAGGCCCGCCACCGTTCCTACGGCCTGATCGCCGAGGCGTACGGGCTGACCGCGGCCGTCGACGCCGGTGATGCCGGCAACGTCGGCGGTGCCGCCGGCGCCGCCGACCCGAGCCCCACGGAGATCCCGGCCCGCTGATCCGGCCCGCTGATCCGGGTTCACTGATCCGGGTTCACTGATCCGGGTCCGTCGATCCGGTCCGCTGATCCGGGTCCGCCGATCGCGGTGTCGCCGGGCTCAGTCGGGTTGGCACTCCCGGAGCATGTCCGCCACGATCTCGGCGTCCCCGGGCTTGGCGAAGTACCAGCCCTGGGCGGTGTCGCAGCCGGTGAGCCGGAGCCGCTCGGCCTGGGCGGCGTTCTCGATGCCCTCGGCGGTCACGGTCAGGCCGAGGGCGTGGGCGAGCCGCACCATGGCGCCGACGATCTGTTCGTCCGCCTCGGTGCGCCGGGCCCGGGCGCCGTCGGGGTCGGGGGAGGCGGAGCGTCCGCCGGGGAGGCCGGTCGTCCCGGCGTCGCGGAAGGCCTCGACGAAGGTGCCGTCGAGCTTGAGGACGTGCACCGGGAGCCGGGAGAGGTAGGCGAGGTTCGAGTACCCGGTGCCGAAGTCGTCGATCGCGATCCTGATGCCCATGTCGGCGAGGGCCTGCAGGGCCTGGATAGGGCGCCCGCCCGGGCCGAGCAGGGCGCTCTCGGTGATTTCCAGCTGGAGGAGTCCGGCGGGGAGACCGGTCCGGTCCAGGACCTCCGCCACGTCCGCGACGACGTCGGAGTCCCAGATCTGACGGGCGGCCAGGTTGACGCTGACGAAGGTGTCGGCGTCCGGGAACTCCGCCAGCCAGCGTCTCGCCTGTCTGCAGGACTCCTCCAGCACCCACTTGCCGAGCGGCACGATCGCGCCGGACTCCTCGGCCAGCGGGATGAACCGGTCGGGCGAGAGGGTGCCGTACCGGGGGTGCCGCCAGCGGACCAGCGCCTCGGCGCCGTGCACCAGCCCGTCCGAGAGACCGACCAGCGGCTGGTACTCGACGATGAACTCGCCGCGCTCCAGGGCCGGCCGCAGCGCCGTGGAGAGCAGTTGCCGGGTCAGCTGGTGGGCGCCGCGCGCCGGGTCGTAGAGCGTCCACCGGGCGCGGCCGTCCGCCTTGGACCAGTAGAGGGTGGAGTCCGCGTCCTTCAGGAGGTCGGTCGGGGAGGTGCCCTCGACCGGCCGTTCCACCACGCCGACGGAGGCGGTGACGGCCAGCCGGTGACCGCCGATCTCGAAGGGCTTCTCCAGCGCCTTGATCAGTCGGCCGGCGAGCGAGGTGAGCTGCTCGGAACCTTCGCTGTCGGTGATCAGGACGGCGAACTCGTCGCCGCCGAGCCTGGCCACCAGCTGCCGGTCGCCACGGGCGAAACCGTTCTCCAGCCGGGCGGCCACCGCGACCAGCAACTGGTCACCGACGTGGTGGCCGAGCGTCTCGTTGATCACCGCGAAGCCGTCGAGGTCGAGGTAGCACAGCCCGATCCGGGGATGCCGCTCGCCGTCGGCGGCCTGCGCGGCGCCGTTCGTCGCGCTCTTGGGGGCCCCGCGTACGCCGGAGCCGTTCGCAGTGCCGACAGCACCGTGGCCGTTCGCGGAGCCGGCGCCTCCGGAGCCGTTCGCAGGTCCGGCGGCACGGGCACCGTTCACCGCGCCCGCTCCGGCGCCCCCGGAGCCCTTCACCGCGCCGCCCGACCCGGAGCCGTTGAGCGCCGCGGCGGCCGTGGTGAGCGTGCCGCCGGCCGAGCCGCCGCCGGCGGGCCTGGCGCTGCCCGCGGGCCTGCTGCCGCCCGTCGGCACCGGGCCGGCCACCGCCGTCGCCCCGGGCTCGGTCCGGCCGCGGTCCGTCCGGGCGCCGACGGCGAGGAACGCGGCCTCCAACCGCTCGAAGAAGAGCGTGCGGTTCGGCAGCCGGGTCAGCGGATCGTGCAGGGCCTGGTAGGCGAGCCGGTCGCCGAGGAGCCGCTGCTCGGTCACGTCCTCGACCATGGCCAGGGTGTAGAGCGGGTGCCCGGCGCCGTCCCGGATCAGGGAGAGGGCCACCTTGCTCCACACCGAGCGGCCGTCCCGGTGCTTCAGCCGCTTCTCGACACGCAGCCGGTCCCGCTTGCCCTGCACGAGGTCCCGGTAGAGGCGCCGCGGGGTGTCCTCGGGCTCGATGATCTCGTGGATGTGGGTGCGGGCGAGGTCCGACGGCTCGCGGCCCAGCATCGCCGCGAAGGCGGGGTTGGCCTCGATGATCCGGTCGTCCGCGTCGATCAGGGCCATCCCGATGCCGGCGTCCGCGAACGCCGCCCGGAAGCGGGACTCGCTCGCCCGGAGAGCGGCCAGCAGGCGTGCGGTGCTGCCGCCCACCGGCCCGGTGCAGGTGGGACAGGAGAGCAACGGCTCGACCGGCAGGGCCGGTTCGATCCCCGGCCGGCCCGACGAGTGCCCTACCGGCGACTGTCCCACCGATGACTGCCCCACCGGCGGCGACTGACCCGCGGGGCCCGCCTGGGCCCCGGTGCCCGCCCGCTCGGCGGTGTGCTGCTCGGGGCGCCCGGGCGGCGAGTGCGGGGGCTCGGGGCGGCCGTGGCGCGCCCGGTTCAACTCCTCGTGCCGCACACCCGTGTGGTGTGCGTCGACCCCCTCGTTTCGCCCCGGCACGGCATGCTCCCGTCCGCTGCTCCCGCTGATCCGGACGGCTGCCGTAGTGCAGTTGTCCGTGTCCACGGCGGTCCACGCCCTCGTCCGATCCAACCCCTCGATCGAAACCCCTCGGGTCGGGCCACCGCCGCCGATCATAGGCGTCGCGGAGAATCGGCGGCGACCGCCGCCAGGGTGATTCGTCGGCTTTCTGACGGAGCGTGAGTGGACGCGGCACCGCCCCCGCCCGCCGCGGAACGGCGGTGGACGGGGGCGGGTGCGCATACGGCCTGCTCGTCCGGTGTGTGACCGGGCGGACGGAGGTCCGGTGTGCCGCTGGTGGGCGTCGCGGCACCGGGGCGGTGGGAGCGTTCCGACGATTTTGGGAGCGCTGTCACCGACGGCGTGTCGCGGGTCAGGCCAGCTTGGCGGTGAGGGTGATCGTGGTGCCGGTGAGGGCCTGGCTGACCGGGCAGTTGGCCTTGGCGTCCTCGGCGGCCTTGACGAAGCCCGCCTCGTCGAGGCCGGGAACCTCGCCGGTGACCGTCAGGTGGATGCCCGTGATGCCGGTGCCGGGCTGGAAGGTGACGTCGGCCTGGGTGTCCAGCTTGGTGGGCGGGGTGCCGGCGCCGGCGAGGCCGTGCGACAGGGCCATCGAGAAGCAGGAGGAGTGGGCGGCGGCGATGAGCTCCTCGGGGCTGGTCTTCCCGTTCGGGGTCTCGGCGCGGGCCGGCCAGGACACCGGGTACTCCCCGATGCCGGAGGAGGCGAACGTCACCACGCCCTTGCCCTCGAGCAGGTTGCCTTCCCACGCGGTGCGTGCGGTACGGGTGGTTGCCACGATCAGGTACCTCCAGTGCTGGGAGAACTGCTGGGTCGTCACGTCCTGTGGCGCCGCGCCCAGCCTACGCGGCGATTGTCCGCCCGGACGGGCGCTCGGCCGCACCCGCCACGCGGGGCCGCCGGATGTCCGGATGGTGGACGCTTGGTCCGAAAGGTGGGAGTTCGGGGGGTGCCCCCTGTTAGATTTGCCGAGGCCCGCGCCGGTTTCCGGCCGTCGGGCGTGTCCAGCCCCGCCAGCTCCGGAGCGATTGTCCGATGACCGATCAGCCCACCGACCCCGCCGCCGACGCCGTGGCCGCCGATGTCGCCGCCGCGGACGCCGCCGAGGCGATGGCGCAGGTCGACGAAGCGGTCCGCGCAGAGCTGACCAGCCTGCGCGAGAGCATCGACAACATCGATGCGGCGGTCGTCCACATGCTGGCCGAGCGCTTCAAGGCGACCCAGCGCGTGGGCCGGCTGAAGGCCGACCACAAGCTGCCCCCGGCCGACCCCGCCAGGGAGCGCGAGCAGATCACGCGCCTGCGCGAACTCGCCGCCGGTGCGCACCTCGACCCGGTCTTCGCCGAGAAGTTCCTGAACTTCATCATCGCCGAGGTGATCCGGCACCACGAGGCCATCGCCCGTTCCTGACCGGATGCTGTCTGTACACGGCACCGCCGTATGCGGAGCAGTCGCACACGGCGCCGCCTCGCCGAACCCCTGTCCGGATGTCGGATGCGGCTAAATACGGGATTTCCCGTGTACGGCCCACGGCGCTAGCGTGCTGTTCTCTTCGACCGGCGATCTCGACCCACCGGCGGGGCAGTCGCCGAGCCGGCCCGCCGGGCCCCGGCGCGGCCCGGCGGTGGCGCGGAGGGTGGCACTGCAGATGACCAGCTACGTGGGCACCCCCGGCGCGGAGCCGTCGACGGGCCCCGAGCCCTCCCGGCGCCCGGACGGTCCCACCGGCACCACTCCCGCCACCGACGCCGGCACCACCCCCGGCAGCGGCAGCAGCATCGACGGCGGCAGCGACACCGGCAGTGGCAGCGGCCGGAGCCCCCGGCGCCGCTGGCCCTGGTGGGTCGAGCTGCCGGTGATGGCGGCCATCGGCCTGGTGGTGGCGCTGGTGATCAAGACCTGCCTGTTCCAGGTGTTCACCATCCCGTCCGGCTCGATGGAGAACACGCTGCGGGTCCACGACCGGGTGGCCGTCAACAAGCTGGCCGTCCTCACCGGCTGGGAGCCGAAGCCGGGCGAGCCGGTGGTCTTCCGCGACCCCGGGAACTGGCTGCCGAACCAGCCGGACACCTCCGGCACCCTGCCCGGCGCCTTCGACGCCGTGCTGAGCTTCGTCGGCCTGCTGCCGCCGAAGGACGACAACTACCTGGTGAAGCGGGTCATCGCGACCGGCGGCCAGACCGTCCAGTGCGCCGGGACGGTGCTGCGCGTGGACGGGCACCCGGTGGCCGAGCCGTACCTGCACGCCGGCGACGACTCCTGCTCGGGCCTGGACTTCGGGCCGGTGACGGTGCCGCAGGGGTACGTCTGGGTGGAGGGCGACCACCGCAGCAACTCGGCGGACTCCCGCTACCACCGCGACGGGCCGGGCGACGGCGCCGTCCCCGTGGCGAACGTGGTCGGCCCGGCCGCCGCCGTGGTGTGGCCGCTCGGACACGTCGACTGGTTCGGCTGGTCCGGCCGCTGACGCCGGACCGACGGGTCTGACCGGCGCGGACCGGACTGACCAGCACGGACTCACCAGCACGGACTGGCCAACGGCGGACCCGGCCGGGCCCGGCCCATCCGCTCAGCCGGTCAGGCGGATCCCCGGACGGCGTCCTGCGGGGCGTCCTCGACGCCCAAGTCGCCGCCGGAACCGCCGGAACCGTCGGAACCGCCGACACCGCCGACCCGCTCGGACGCGCCGCCGCCCGAGGCCACCGTCCGCTCCGGTTCGGTGCCGGACTTGCTGGTCTGGGCGGCGAAGGCGCCCGCCAGCACCAGCAGGCCGCCGAGCAGCTGCGGTGCGCCGAGGTGTTCGCCGAGCAGCACCCAGGCCAGGACGGTCGCGACCACGGCCTCCAGGTTGGCGACCACGCCGGCGATCGGCGGCGACAGGTGCTGGACGGCGACCACACCGGTCAGATAGGCGAGCACCGTGGCGACCAGCACCATCCAGGCGGCGGGCAGCACCGCGGGCAGGCTGTGGCCGTTCATGGTGACCGAGCCGCCGAGCAGGCTCCAGTCCGCCTCCCACGGCCGGGTGAAGACGGTGAGCACGACGGCTCCGATGAGCAGGCCGTACGCGCTGACCGCGATCGGGTCGATCGGCTTGTCGCCGCGGCGGCCGGCGTCGGCGAGCACGAAGTAGCCGACCTGGCAGCAGGCCGCGCCGAGGGCGAAGACCACGCCGAGCGCGTCGAAGGAGAGCCCGTTCCAGACCTCGACGACGCAGGCCAGGCCGGTGACGGCGACGCCGGCGCCGATCGCGGCCCCACGGGAGACCGGGCGGCGCTGCACGAACTTCACGTAGCCGAGCAGCAGCGGCGGGCCGAGGTACTCGATGAGCAGCGCGACGCCGACCGGGATGCGCGAGATCGCCGCGAAGTAGCAGGCCTGCACGCCGGCCACGGCCAGCAGCCCGAAACCGAGCAGCAGGCCCGGGCGCTGGCGGACGGCGTCCCGGTGCCGGTAGGCGAGTGGCAGCAGCACCACGGCGGCGCCGGTCACCCGCAGCCACACCACGTGCAGCGGCGAGAGGCCCGCCTCGATCAGCGGTTTCGCGGCGGTGCCGGAGCCGCCGAACGCGAAGGCCGAGAGCAGGGCGAGGGAGAGGCCGAGCGAGCCGATGCCGCGGGCCGGGGTGGGGGAGGAGCTGCGCACCGACGCATTGTGCCAGTCCGTGGACGCACTTGGTAAGGCGCCATCTCACGTGATGGTCCTGTGCGAGTTACCCCCGGCCGCCCGGCGCGGTGCCCGTCCCGCCGGACCCCGACCCCGAACCTGACCCCGTCCCGCTCGTCCCGCCCGAGCCCGAGCTGCTGCCCGAACCGGACCCGGTCCCGCCCGAGCCCGAGCCGGATCCCGCCCCGGTGCCGGACCCGTAGCCGAGCAGGCCGCCTCCACCGGTACCGTCCGAGCCCGTCCCGCCGCCCGAGGAGCCGCTCCCCGTCCAGGGGCGGCCCGCACCCGGCGTGGCGCCCGTCGACGCCCAGGGGCGCTCGGGCTGCCGGGTGGCGTCGTCCTCGGCCGGCGCACTGGCGGCCGGAGAGGAAGGGGCGGTGGACGGGGTCGCGGAGGCGCTGCCGGTCGGCGTGGACTCGGTCGGCCGGGTGCGCACCTGCTTAGGCGCCGTGAAGTCGGAGACCGGCTCGCCGGACAGCGCGGCCTTCATGTAGGCGGTCCAGATCAGGGTGGGGTAGCGGCCGCCCGCGGCCTCGCCGGTGCCGCCGACCCCGTCCAGGGTGACCTGGGCGCCGGTGGCCGGGTCCTGGCCGAAGAGCGCGACGGCCGTCACCAGCTCGGGGGTGTAGCCGACGAACCAGACCGACCGGGAGTCGTCGGTGGTGCCGGTCTTGCCGGCGGCCGGCCGGTCGAGGGCGCCGGCCCGCCAGCCGGTGCCGCCCGGGTCGTCGACGACGCCCTGCAGCATCGCGGTGGTGGCCCGGGCCGCCTCGGTGCTGACCGCCTGGGTGGTGCTGTGCGCGGGCAGCGGCACCTGCTCGCCCTCCACCCCGACGGACTTCACCAGCCACGGGGTGATCTGCTTGCCGTCGTTGTCGAGGGCCGCGTACACCCCGGCCATCTGCAGCACGCTGGGCGTGGCCGCGCCGAGCGGGATGGACGGCACCGCGGACAGCCCCGGGGTGTCGGCGGGCAGGCCGAGCGCGACGGCGGTCTTCCGGACGGTCTCCAGCCCGGTGTCCTGCGCGAGCTGCGCGTAGACCGAGTTGACCGACCAGTCGGTGGCCTGCTGCAGGGTGATCTGCCCGTAGTCCTTGCCGCCCTCGTTCGGCGGGGCGTACGGGGTACCGGTGCCGCCGCGGACGGCCCGTCCGCTGGTGCCGTCGTACACGGTGTCGGCGGTGATCCGGCGGCCGGCCTGGGTGCGGGCCTCGCTGTCCATCGCGGCGGCCAGCGCGATCGCCTTGAAGGTGGAGCCGGCCTGGTAGTCCTGCCGGGTCGCGTTGTCGATCCAGTGCTGGGTGGCGTCGCTGCCGCCGTACAGCGCGAGCACCGCCCCGGTCTTCGGGTCCAGCGAGACGGCGCCCGCCTGGGCGTCGGCGTCCTTCTTGCGCTTCGCCGGGTCGAGGTTGCCGGTGAGCTGGCTGCGGACGGCGGCCTGCAGCTGCCGCTCCCGCTCGGCGTCCACGGTCAGGGTGATGGTGTAGCCGCCCTGGGCCAGCTGGGCGTCGGTCAGGACGTGCTGCGAGGTCAGGTAGTCGGTGGCGGCGGAGACCAGGTAGCCGGCCTGCCCGGAGAGGCCGGGCGCGCTCTTGGGCTCCTTCACCTCGGGGAACCGGATGGCGGCCCGCTCGTCGGCGGACAGCCAGTGCTCCTGCACCATGCCGTCCAGCACGTAGTTCCAGCGGTTCGTCGCGTTCTGCATGCCCTGCGGGGTGGCGGTGGCGACGTCGTAGGCGCTGGGCGCGTTCAGCAGCGCGGCCAGGTAGGCGCCCTGGGCGGCGTCCAGCCGGTCCGCGTCGATGCCGAAGTAGGCCTGGGCGGCGGCCTGGACGCCGTAGGCGCCGCGGCCGTAGTACGCGGTGTTGAGGTACCCGGCGAGGACGTCGTCCTTGCTCTCCGTCGCGTCCACCTTGATCGCGATGAAGAGCTCCTTCACCTTGCGGGTGGCGCTCTGCTTCTGGCTGAGGTAGGTGTTCTTGACGTACTGCTGGGTGATCGTCGAGCCGCCCTGGGTGGCCTTGCCGGTCGCGGTGTTGAACGCGGCCCGGGTCAGACCCTGCAGGTTGACGGCGCCCTCGTGGTAGAAGTTGCGGTCCTCGGCGGCCAGGGCGGCGTGCCGGGCGGCGGGGGAGATCCGGTCGAGCGGCACGTTCTGCCGGTTGGTCTGGCCGGTCCGGGCGATCAGCGTGCCGTCGGAGTACAGCCAGGTGTTGCTCTGCGCCGTCGCGGCGGCGTGCGCGTCCGGCACCTGCACCAGGGCCAGCCCCAGTGCGAACAGGCCGGCCGCGAGCAGCACCGCCGTCACCGAGCCGGCCAGCGCCGCCCGCCAGGTCGGGACCAGCCGCCGCCAGCCGCTGCGCCGCTGCGCCGTCCGGCGGCCGGACCACCGTCCGCGGGGCGCGCCGGGACCGCTCTGCTGCGAAGTACGGGGCACCGGAGTTCCCTTCCTGCGAGCCCCGCAAAGGTCGCTCACCCGTCGGACGGCATGGACCGTCCCACCCTGCCTGATCGACTTGTCAGACGTTAGGGACTTATGTCCCATTTTTCCTTACCGTTCCCTCACCTCGCGGCCGCCGCCGCGCCGACCCGCTCCGTGCCGACCCGTGCCGTCCCGGGTGCCCGCCTCGCCCGCGGCCCCGCCGCGACGCGGCAGGTAGGGTGCCCGGACCCG
Organism: Kitasatospora sp. NPDC007106; assembly: GCF_040634455.1. Taxonomy (NCBI): domain Bacteria; kingdom Bacillati; phylum Actinomycetota; class Actinomycetes; order Kitasatosporales; family Streptomycetaceae; genus Kitasatospora; species Kitasatospora sp. NPDC007106. The sequence goes on along the minus strand of NZ_JBEYFP010000061.1, from coordinate 908 downwards.
CCCGCACGAGGAGCACCATGGCCCGCCCGAGCATCCTGTACGTGACCGACCTCACCTACCCGGCCCGCGGCCGGCGCTACGGCGACGAGGACACCCACCTCTCCGCCGCGCTGCGCACCGACTTCGCCGTCGCCCTGTGCCACCCGCTGGATGCGGCCGGTCTGATGGACTCCTTCGACGGCGTCGTGGTGCGCAACAGCGGCCCGGTGCTGCACTACCAGGAGCAGTACGACGCCTTCCGGGCCGAGGCGCTGCGGCGCGGCACCCGTGTGTTCAACGAGCTGACCGGCCGTGCGGACATGGCCGGGAAGCAGTACCTGCTCGACCTGTCGGCCGGCGGCCACCCGGTCATCCCGACCGCGGAGGCCCCGGACGACCTGGACCGCCTCCCCGACGTCGCCGAGTACGTGGCCAAGCCCAAGCTCGGCGCCGACTCCATCGGTCTGGAGGTCGTCGGCCCGGACCGGATCGCCGAGATCGCCGCGGCCGGCGGCATGCTCGTCCAGCCCCGGATCGACTTCCGCTACGAGGTGTCCTTCTACTTCGTCGACCGGGAGTTCCAGTACGCCCTGCACACCCCGGACAAGGACGTCCGCTGGCAGCTCGCGCCCTACCGCCCGAGCGCGGAGGACCTCGCCTTCGCCCAGCACTTCGTGGACTGGAACACCGTCGACCACGGCATCCAGCGCGTCGACGCCTGCCGCACCGCCGACGGCGAGCTGCTGCTCGTCGAGCTGGAGGACCTCAACCCGTACCTCTCGCTCGACCTCCTGGAGGCCGGGCAGCGGGAGTCCTTCACGGCCGCGATGAAGGACTCCCTGCACCGCCTGCTGCGCCGCTGACCCGGACGGCCGGGACAACCGGTCCGGTCCGGGAACGTCGAAGGCCCCCCGCTTTCGCGAGGGGCC
>NZ_JBEYFP010000060.1:0-20926 GCF_040634455.1 Kitasatospora sp. NPDC007106 | reverse complement strand
CGTCGTAGAGGCAGACGTTCCCCACGTAGCAGGTGGTCGACACGGCTGCCGCCGGCCCGGCTGAACCCCAAGTACCTCTTCGACACCTTCGTCATCGGCGCGAGCAACCGCTTCGCGCACGCGGCCGCGGTCGCCGTGGCCGAGGCACCCGCGAAGGCCTACAACCCGCTGTTCATCTACGGCGAGTCCGGCCTCGGCAAGACGCACCTGCTGCACGCCATCGGCCACTACTCGCGCAGCCTCTTCCCCGGCACGCGGGTGCGGTACGTGAGCTCCGAGGAGTTCACCAACGAGTTCATCAACTCGATCCGGGACGGCAAGGCGGACGCGTTCCGCAAGCGGTACCGGGACATGGACATCCTGCTGGTGGACGACGTCCAGTTCCTGGCGAGCAAGGAGTCCACGCAGGAGGAGTTCTTCCACACCTTCAACACCCTGCACAACGCCAACAAGCAGATCGTGCTGTCGTCCGACCGGCCGCCCAAGCAGCTGATCACGCTGGAGGACCGGCTGCGCAACCGCTTCGAGTGGGGGCTGATCACCGACGTCACCCCGCCGGAGCTGGAGACCCGGATCGCGATCCTGCGCAAGAAGGCGATCCAGGAGCAGCTGAACGCCCCGGCCGACGTGCTGGAGTTCATCGCCTCCCGGATCACCCGGAACATCCGCGAGCTGGAGGGCGCGCTGATCCGGGTCACGGCCTTCGCCAACCTCAACCGGGCCCCGGTCGACCTGGAGCTGGCCGGGATCGTCCTCAAGGACCTGATCCCGGGCGGCGACGAGGACGCCGGGCCGGAGATCACCGCGCAGGTGATCATGCAGCAGACGGCCGCCTACTTCGGCCTCGGCGTCGACGACCTCTGCGGATCCTCCCGCAGCCGGGTGCTGGTGACGGCGCGCCAGATCGCCATGTACCTCTGCCGCGAACTGACGGACCTTTCGCTGCCGAAGATCGGCGCGCAGTTCGGCGGGCGCGACCACACCACGGTGATGCACGCAGACCGGAAGATCCGCTCGCTGATGGCCGAGCGCCGGTCGATCTACAACCAGGTCACCGAGCTGACCAACCGCATCAAGAGCTGATCCCCCGAGTCGCCCCGCGGGGCGACAGCCGGGCGTTCCAGGGCCCCGTCGACGCACCGTCGGCGGGGCCCTCGCCGTCCCCGGGGCCGGCCCGGCACGGGCGCCGGACGGGGTCGTACGGCAGGTGTGGACGCCGCCGCGCCGGGGCAGCATCCACCGGACGGCGCGAGGGGCGGGAAATGCGCCGAATGGAACGCGCGTCCAGAAATTCGAACGGGGCGGCCGCGGGGCGCTGCAATCCACAGGACGGCCGGGTTTTCCCCCGTCCACAGGGGCCGGGGCGCCGAGTTATCCAGAATTCGTCCACAGGGGCATCCGGGCTACGCTCTTCCCTGCAGGTCAGGTGGCTGTGGACTTGTGCACAACGGTTATCCACAGGGTGTGGAAAGTTGACGCTCCGCCAGTCGGCCGATCAGGTTGTCCACCGGTTGTCCCCAGGGAGTCGACGGTTTTCCCCAGGTTCTCCACAGCTGTATCCACAGTTCGACAACTCGGCGCAGATGTTCACCCCCAGGTGTGAAAGGCGTCACGTGATGTTGCTCGACACCCGTGGATAACCGGGGCATCATCTGGGGACAGTCCTGGGGATAACCTGTGGATACTCAGCGTGCCCTGTGGGTAACTCTCGGTTGTCCACAGCGGGGCCCGGTTGTCCACAGCGGCCGTCCACAGCGACTGTGGACAAAATATCGGCCCTGACCTGTGGAAACAGGGTTATCCACGGTTTCCACAGGCCCTACTACTACCACTACACATAGAGACCCCTGAGCTTGATCAACAGGGGGGCGGGCCAAAATCTGTGGACAACGCGATCCCGACACCTGTTCGGGTTGCTTCCGCCCATCTGCTCCGTCTGTCGGTGGAGTACGTCAGACTGTCCTCGGCAACTGGAAGCCGCGCGGTTGCGCCGGGCGGCCCAGTGCACCGAGACGATCGAGCGCGCAGCGCACAGCAGTGAGCCAGGAGGCGGTTACCGGTGAAGTTCCGGGTGGAGCGTGATGTCCTCGCGGAGGCGGTGGCCTGGGCTGCTCGCAGCCTCCCGGCGCGGCCGCCGGTGCCGGTGCTGGCCGGCCTGCTGCTGACGGCCCAGGAGGGCTCCCTGGCCCTCTCCGGCTTCGACTACGAGGTCTCGGCCAGGGTCGAGCTGGAGGCGGACGTCGAGGAGGCCGGCACCGTCCTGGTCTCCGGCCGCCTGCTCAACGACATCTCCCGCAACCTGCCGAACCGGCCGGTGGAGATCTCCACCGACGGCATGCGGGTCAGCGTGGTCTGCGGCAGCTCCCGGTTCACCCTGCCGACCCTCCCGGTCGACGAGTACCCGGCCCTGCCGGCGATGCCGACCGCCACCGGCACGGTCTCCGGCGACGTCTTCGCCTCCGCCGTCAGCCAGGCCGCCGTCGCCGCCGGGCGGGACGACACCCTCCCGGTGCTGACCGGCGTCCGGGTCGAGATCGAGGGCGACCGGATCACCCTGGCCGCCACCGACCGGTACCGCTTCGCCGTCCGCGAGCTGCTGTGGAAGCCCGAGCAGCCGGACATCAGCGCGGTCGCCCTGGTGCCCGCCAAGACCCTGCAGGACATCGCCAAGTCCCTCGGCAGCGGCGACACGGTCTCCATCGCGCTCGCCTCCGGCGGTGCGGGCGAGGGCCTGATCGGCTTCGAGGGCGCCGGCCGCCGCACCACCACCCGGCTGCTGGAGGGGGAGTTCCCGAAGTTCCGCAGCCTGTTCCCGACGGAGTTCTCGGCCGTCGCCGCGATCCAGACCCAGCCGTTCCTGGAGGCGCTCAAGCGCGTCTCCCTGGTGGCCGAGCGCAACACCCCGGTCCGGCTCAGCTTCGAGCAGGGCGTGCTGACGCTGGAGGCCGGCTCCGGCGACGACGCGCAGGCCACCGAGCGGATCGACGCCGACCTCGAGGGCGACGACATCTCGATCGCGTTCAACCCGGGCTACCTGGAGGAGGGCCTCAAGGCCATCGACTCCGCCTTCGCCCAGCTGAGCTTCACCACGCCGACCAAGCCGGCGCTGCTCAGCGGCAAGCCCGCGGTGGACTCCGAGGCGGACGAGGCGTACCAGTACCTGATCATGCCGGTCCGGCTCTCCGGCTGACCGCTGCGCCCGCCGTCCACAGGCGGGCGCACCCGGTCCACACCCTGTGGACGACGAGGCCTCGCCCGGTCGGCTGCGACCGGCGGGGCCTCGCCCCTGGGCGGCGTAGGCTCAGGGCAGCGCGGCAACGGCGCCGCCGTCTCGGCACGAAACCACAGTGAAGGACTTGTCATGGAGCTCGGCCTCATCGGTCTCGGCAAGATGGGCGGCAACATGCGCGAGCGCATCCGCCGCGCCGGCCACACCGTCATCGGCTTCGACCGGAACCCGGACCTCGCGGACGTCGACAGCCTCCAGGAGCTCATCGAGAAGCTGCACGGCCCGCGCGTGGTGTGGGTGATGGTGCCGGCCGGCGGTCCGACCCAGGAGACGGTGGAGCAGCTCGCGGAGCTCCTCGCGCCCGGTGACGTGGTGGTCGACGGCGGCAACTCCCGCTGGACGGACGACGTCAAGCACGCCGAGCTGCTGGCCGCCAAGGGCATCGGCTTCGTCGACTGCGGCGTCTCCGGCGGTGTCTGGGGCCTGGAGAACGGCTACGCGCTCATGTACGGCGGCGACGCCGAGCACGTCGAGCGGGTCAAGCCGATCTTCGACGCGCTGAAGCCCGAGGGCGACTTCGGCTCGGTGCACGCGGGCAAGGCCGGCGCCGGCCACTTCGCGAAGATGGTCCACAACGGCATCGAGTACGCGATGATGCAGGCCTTCGCCGAGGGCTGGGAGCTGCTGGAGGCGGCCCCCGAGGTCACCGACGTGCGCGAGGTCTTCCGCTCCTGGCAGGAGGGCACGGTCATCCGCTCCTGGCTGCTGGACCTGGCCGTCCGGGCGCTGGACGACGACGAGCACCTCGCCAAGCTCAAGGGCTGGGCGGCGGACTCCGGCGAGGGCCGCTGGACGGTCGAGGCCGCGATCGACCACGCGGTGCCGCTGCCGGCGATCACCGCCTCGCTGTTCGCCCGCTTCGCCTCGCGGCAGGATGACTCGCCGCAGATGAAGATGATCGCCGCCCTGCGCAACCAGTTCGGCGGCCACGCGGTCGAGTCGAAGTAGTCCACGGAAGGCGGGCGCAGTCCACCACCATGCATGTCGCGCATCTGTCGCTCGCCGACTTCCGTTCCTACGCCCGGGTCGAGGTGCCCCTCGACCCGGGCGTCACCGCGTTCGTGGGGCCCAACGGCCAGGGCAAGACCAACCTCGTCGAGGCGGTCGGCTACGTGGCGACGCTCGGCAGCCACCGGGTGGCCACCGACGCCCCGTTGATCCGGCTGGGGGCCGAGCGGGCGGTCGTCCGCTGCTCGATCGTGCGCGAGCAGCGGCCCACCCTGGTCGAACTGGAGATCACCCCGGGCAAGGCCAACCGGGCGCGGATCAACCGCTCGGACAACGTCCGGCCGCGCGACGTGCTGGGGCTGCTGCGGACGGTGCTGTTCGCCCCCGAGGACCTCGCCCTGGTGAAGGGCGACCCGGGGGAGCGGCGACGCTTCCTGGACGAGCTGCTGACCGCACGCGCCCCCCGGCTCGCCGGGGTTCGGCAGGACTACGAGCGGGTGCTGAAGCAGCGCAACGCCCTGCTGAAGACGGCGGCGATGGCCCGCCGGGCGGGCGGCGGCAAGGGCGCGGACCTCTCCACCCTGGAGGTCTGGGACGGCCACCTGGCCCGGGCCGGCGCGGAGCTGACCGCCTTCCGGCTGCAACTGGTCGGTGCGCTGCAGCCGCTGGTCGCCCAGGCGTACCGGCAGCTCGCGCCGGGCGGCGGCGAGACGGTGCTGGAGTACCGCAGCTCCTTCGAGGGGGCGCTGCCCACCAGCCGGGAGCAGGCGGAGGAGCAGTTGCTCGCCGCGCTGCAGGAGATGCGCAAGCAGGAGGTCGACCGGGGGCTGACCCTGGTCGGTCCGCACCGGGACGAGCTGGTGCTGCGGCTCGGCCCGCTGCCGGCCAAGGGGTACGCCAGCCACGGCGAGTCCTGGTCGTTCGCGCTGGCGCTGCGGCTGGCCTCGTACGAGTTGTTGAAGGCGGACGGCGGCGAGCCGGTGCTGATCCTGGACGACGTCTTCGCCGAGCTGGACGCGCGGCGCCGCGACCGGCTGGCGGAGCTGGTGGCCGGCGGCGAGCAGGTGCTGGTGACCGCGGCCGTCCCGGAGGACGTCCCGAAGGCCCTGACCGGCGCGCGCTACGCCGTCTCCGAGGGCACGGTGGCCCGGCTCGACCCCTAGTTCCGGGCCCTCCCGGGCGTGCGGGCGGGCCCGCGCGCGTCCTCGTAGGCGGGCCGGTGCGTACCCTGGAAGGCTCAGTGTTGCCGCGACGAGGGAGAGCCGCGCATGGGCGAGACGCCGCCGCAGGGGGCCGGGCAGGCCGATCCGTCCGGGGTCGACCTGGCCCGGGTGGCGCTGCGGGCGGCCAAGGAGCAGGCGCGCCGGCGCGGCGAGCAGGTCCGGGAGAAGCGCGAGGCCAAGCGGCACGGGCTGCGCAGCGGGGCGCGGGCGGACGGCCGCGATCCGGTTCCGCTGGGGGCCGCGCTGAACCGTCTGATCACGGAGCGGGGTTGGGAGGCGCCGGCGGCGGTCGGCGGGGTGATGGGCCGCTGGCCGCAGATCGTCGGACCGGACATCGCGGCGCACTGTGTGCCCAAGCAGTTCGAGGAGGCCGCGGCGGTGCTCACCGTGCAGTGCGACTCCACCGCATGGGCCACCCAACTGCGGCTTCTGGCGCGCCAGTTGGTGGCTCGCTTGAACCACGAGCTGGGGCACGGCACGGTACGGGTGATCAAGGTTCTGGGGCCGGACGCCCCCAAGCGCGGCTACGGCCGGCTGCGTGCGCCGGGCAGCCGCGGGCCGGGCGACACCTGGGGCTGACGGCATCACCCGGAGTGAACGGATCCGGAACGGCTGGCGGCCCGTCCAGGGGCCCTGAGCCCCCCTGGCGAGTATCGGGACATGTGCGGAGGGGATTCAGGGCGGCACATCTGCCCTCAGGGGCTGCCAAACGCCCGTCTCTGTCAGTCGTACCGGTAGACTGAAGAGCAAACGCTGTTGCTCGCAGCAACCGAGTCGAAACGCCGTGGTCGCAGACCCGCCCGACGAAGGGGCGGGGTGCGGCCCGCGCTGTGCCAGAGAGGGCGCTTCGTGGCCGATTCCGGCAATCCCAGCCAGACCAATGAATCCATCGACCCCGCGACCGGGAAGTCCTACGACGCCAACGCCATCCAGGTGCTGGAGGGTCTGGACGCCGTCCGCAAGCGCCCGGGCATGTACATCGGCTCGACCGGTGAGCGCGGCCTGCACCACCTCGTCTACGAGGTCGTGGACAACTCCGTCGACGAGGCACTGGCCGGGCACGCGGACACCATCGGCGTGACGATCCTGGCCGACGGTGCCGTCCGGGTCGTCGACAACGGCCGCGGCATCCCCGTCGGCATCGTGCCGGGGCAGGAGAAGCCCGCCGTCGAGGTCGTCCTCACCGTGCTGCACGCGGGCGGCAAGTTCGGCGGCGGCGGCTACGCCGTCTCCGGCGGTCTGCACGGCGTCGGCGTCTCGGTCGTCAACGCGCTGTCGACGCGTCTGGCGGTCGAGATCCACACCGACGGCCACCGCTGGACCCAGGACTACAAGATGGGTGCGCCGACCGCGCCGCTCGACCGGCACGAGGCCACCGAGCGCACCGGCACCAGCGTCACGTTCTGGGCCGACGGCGACATCTTCGAGACCACCGTCTACTCCTTCGAGACGCTCTCCCGCCGCTTCCAGGAGATGGCCTTCCTCAACAAGGGCCTGACCATCTCGCTGACCGACGAGCGCCCCGAGCACTCCGACGACGAGGGCAACCCGCTCTCCGTCACCTACCGCTACGACGGCGGCATCGCCGACTTCGTCGCGCACCTCAACTCCCGCAAGGGCGAGGTCGTCCACCCCTCGGTCATCTCCTTCGAGGCCGAGGACAAGGACCGGACGATCTCCGTCGAGGTCGCCATGCAGTGGAACGCCTCGTACAGCGAGGGCGTGTACTCCTTCGCCAACACCATCCACACCCACGGCGGCGGCACCCACGAGGAGGGCTTCCGCGCCGCGCTGACCGGTCTGATGAACCGGTACGCCCGCGACAAGAAGCTGCTCCGCGAGAAGGACGACAACCTCTCCGGCGAGGACATCCGCGAGGGTCTGACCGCGATCATCTCGGTCAAGCTCGGCGAGCCGCAGTTCGAGGGCCAGACCAAGGACAAGCTCGGCAACACCGAGGCCAAGACCTTCGTGCAGAAGGTCGTCAACGAGCACCTCGCCGACTGGCTGGACCGCAACCCCAACGAGGCCGCGGACATCATCCGCAAGTCCATCCAGGCCGCCAGCGCCCGGGTCGCCGCCCGCAAGGCCCGCGACCTGACGCGCCGCAAGGGCCTGCTGGAGACCGCCTCGCTGCCGGGCAAGCTCTCCGACTGCCAGTCCAAGGACGCGGCGGAGTGCGAGATCTTCATCGTCGAGGGCGACTCGGCCGGCGGCTCGGCCAAGCAGGGCCGCGACCCCCGCACCCAGGCGATCCTCCCGATCCGCGGCAAGATCCTCAACGTCGAGAAGGCGCGGATCGACAAGGTGCTGCAGAACACCGAGGTCCAGGCGCTGATCTCGGCCTTCGGCTGCGGCATCCAGGAGGACTACGACGCCGAGAAGCTGCGGTACCACAAGATCGTCCTGATGGCCGACGCCGACGTCGACGGCCAGCACATCCGCACCCTGCTGCTCACCCTGCTGTTCCGCTTCATGCGGCCGCTGGTCGAGGCCGGGTACGTGTACCTGGCGATGCCCCCGCTGTACAAGATCAAGTGGGGCAAGGACGACTTCGAGTACGCCTACTCCGACCGCGAGCGCGACGCCGTGATCGCGGCCGGCGTCGAGGCCGGCCGCCGCCTGCCCAAGGACGACGCCATCCAGCGCTTCAAGGGTCTCGGCGAGATGAACGCCGAGGAGCTGCGGATCACCACCATGGACCCGGCGCACCGCCTGCTGCTGCAGGTGACCCTGGAGGACGCCGCCCGGGCCGACGACCTGTTCTCCGTCCTGATGGGCGAGGACGTCGAGGCCCGCCGCTCCTTCATCCAGCGCAACGCCAAGGACGTCCGCTTCCTGGACGTGTGATCCCCACCGGGATCCCACGGACCAGTCACGCGTGAAAGGAAACTGACCACCAGTGGTCGACGACAACCGTCCGGACGGCGACGAGACTCCGGAGAACACCGAGGCCCAGGGCACCCTGCGGATCGAGCCGATCGAGCTCGAGACGGAGATGCAGCGCTCGTACCTCGACTACGCGATGAGCGTCATCGTGAGCCGGGCCCTGCCCGAGGTCCGCGACGGCCTCAAGCCGGTGCACCGGCGCGTGCTCTACGCGATGTACGACGGCGGCTACCGCCCCGAGAAGGGCTACTACAAGTGCGCCCGCGTCGTCGGCGACGTCATGGGCAACTACCACCCGCACGGCGACTCGTCGATCTACGACACCCTGGTGCGCCTCGCCCAGACGTGGTCGATGCGGATGCCGCTGGTCGACGGCAACGGCAACTTCGGCTCCCCGGGCAACGACCCGGCCGCGGCGATGCGCTACACCGAGTGCAAGATGATGCCGCTGGCCATGGAGATGATGCGCGACATCGACGAGGAGACCGTCGACTTCGCCTCCAACTACGACGGCCGCTCGCAGGAGCCGACCGTCCTGCCCTCGCGCATCCCCAACCTGCTGATCAACGGTGCCACCGGCATCGCGGTCGGCATGGCCACCAACATCCCGCCGCACAACCTCCGCGAGGTCGCCTCCGGTGCCCTGTGGGCCCTGGAGCACCCCGAGGCCTCCAACGAGGAGCTGCTGGAGGCCCTGATCGAGCGGATCAAGGGCCCCGACTTCCCGACCGGCGCGCTGATCGTCGGCCGCCGCGGCATCGAGGACGCGTACCGCACCGGCCGCGGCTCGATCACCATGCGCGCGGTCGTCGAGGTCGAGGAGATCCAGGGCCGCCAGTGCCTGGTCATCACCGAGCTGCCCTACCAGGTCAACCCGGACAACCTCGCGCTGAAGATCGCCGACCTGGTCAAGGACGGCAAGATCGCCGGCATCGCGGACGTCCGCGACGAGTCCTCCTCGCGCACCGGCCAGCGCCTGGTCATCGTGCTCAAGCGGGACGCGGTCGCCAAGGTCGTGCTCAACAACCTGTACAAGCACACCGACCTGCAGACCAACTTCGGCGCCAACATGCTCGCCCTGGTCGACGGCGTGCCGCGCACCCTCTCGCTGGACGCCTTCATCCGGCACTGGGTCGCCCACCAGATCGAGGTCATCGTCCGCCGGACGACCTTCCGGCTGCGCAAGGCCGAGGAGCGCGCCCACATCCTGCGCGCGCTGCTCAAGGCCCTCGACCAGATCGACGCGGTCATCGCCCTCATCCGGGCCTCGGAGAGCGCCGACGCCGCCCGCACCGGCCTGATGGGCCTGCTCCAGATCGACGAGCTCCAGGCCAACGCCATCCTCGAGATGCAGCTGCGCCGCCTCGCCGCCCTGGAGAGCGCCCGCATCCTCAGCGAGCACGACGAGCTGCAGGCGAAGATCAACGAGTACAACCAGATCCTCGCCTCCCCCGTCCGCCAGCGCGGGATCGTCTCCGAGGAGCTCACCGCGATCGTCGAGAAGTACGGCGACGAGCGGCGCTCCACCCTCATCCCCTCCGACGGCGACCTCTCCATCGAGGACCTCATCGCCGAGGAGGACATCGTCGTCACCATCACCCGCGGCGGCTACGTCAAGCGCACCCGCTCCGACCTCTACCGCTCGCAGAAGCGCGGCGGCAAGGGCGTCCGCGGCGCCCAGCTGAAGCAGGACGACATCGTCGACCACTTCTTCGTGACGACGACCCACAACTGGATCCTGTTCTTCACCAACAAGGGCCGGGTCTACCGGGCCAAGGGCTACGAGCTGCCGGACGCCGGCCGCGACGCCCGCGGCCAGCACGTCGCCAACCTGCTCGCCTTCCAGCCCGAGGAGCACATCGCCCAGGTCATGGCGGTGCGCACCTACGAGGACAAGCCGTACCTGGTCCTCGCCACCCGGGCCGGCCTGGTCAAGAAGTCCGCGCTGAAGGACTACGACTCCCCCCGTTCCGGCGGCCTGATCGCGATCAACCTGCGCCAGGACGACGAGGGCCGGGACGACGAGCTGATCGGCGCCGAGCTGGTCTCCGCCGACGACGACCTGCTGCTGATCTCCCGCAAGGCCCAGTCGATCCGGTTCACCGCGACGGACGAGGCGCTGCGCCCGATGAGCCGCGCCACCTCCGGCGTGAAGGGCATGGCCTTCCGCGAGGACGACGAACTCCTCTCGATGAACGTGATCCGGCCGGGTACCTTCGTGTTCACGGCCACCGACGGCGGCTACGCCAAGCGCACGTCGGTCGACGAGTACCGTGTCCAGGGACGCGGAGGCTTCGGCATCAAGGCGGCGAAGATCGTCGAGGGCCGGGGCTCGCTGGTCGGGGCCCTGGTCGTCGAGGAGACCGACGAGATCATGGCCATCACCCTCTCGGGCGGCGTGATCCGGACGAGGGTTTCCGAGGTCCGTGAAACCGGACGTGACACCATGGGCGTCCAACTGATCAACCTCGGAAAGCGCGACGCGGTCGTGGGCATGGCCCGCAACGCGGAGGCGGAGGACGAGGACACCGCGGAGGGCGAGGCCGACGAGGCCCAGGCCGCCGCGGACACGACGACGGCGGACGGCACGGCCGACCAGGCCTGACCGCACGTCCGGGCGGCCGGCGCAGCCCTCCCCGAGGGGCGCGCCGGCCGCCGACCGGCGCCGGCCCACCTGGCCGGGGCCGGCCGACAGACGATGACCGGGCGGCGGCGGCCTCCCGGGAAGGAACGGCGGGAGGACCAGGGTGAGTGGAGCCACGGGCGGAGCGGGAGGTGCCGCGGGCGGAGCTCCGGGTGCCGCGCAGGGCGGAACGCCCTACAGCGGCGTACCGCAGCCTCCGGCCGAGCACCCGGCCGCTTCCACCTCGCTGATGCCCCCCGTCGCCTCCGCCGGCCAGCCCGGCTCCGGCGGCACCGGCGGCGGCTTCGCCGCGGGCGGCGGCACTCCGCCGGCCCCCAGCGCCCCGCCCTCGTCGGGCGGCTACTCGCAGCCGACCACGTACTCCAAGGGCCAGCCCACGCCGGCCCGCGGAACCCGCGTCCCCGGCGCGGCGGCGCAGTCCGCCCCGGCCGCGCGCCGGCCCTCCGGCAGCCCCGGCTCCGCCGCCGGTGCCGGTGCCGGCGGCCGCGTCCGCAAGGCCCGGCTGCGGGTGATCAAGGCCGACCCGTGGTCGGTCATGAAGGTCAGCTTCCTGCTGTCGCTGGCCGTCGGCGTGGTCATCATCGTGGCCTCCGCCGTGCTGTGGATCGTCCTCAACGCGCTCGGCGTCTTCGACTCGCTGACCAGCACGCTCAAGGACGTCACCGGCTCGGACACCTCCGGCGGCTTCGACCTCATGGAGTACATCGGCTTCGGCCGGGTGATGGTCTTCACCACGCTGATCGCCATCATCGACGTCGTGCTGATGACCGCGCTCGCCACCCTCTCGGCGTTCATCTACAACACCGCGGCCGGCTTCACCGGCGGTGTCGAGCTGACCCTCGCCGAGGAGGACTGACCACCACCCCCAGATCACTGACATCGGGTCAGTTCCCGGGAACAACGCGGGCCCCGACGGCTGTTGCAGCTGTCGGGGCCCGCTGGCATCCGGGTGACAGCGCCACCGCCCCGGCGTGCCGGACGGCCCCGCGGCCCCGGGCGGCGGTTGGCTGTGGCGGTGCCGGGGGCGCCCGGACTGTCCGGTATGGCTGCTCGGAGGTGTCTGATGGCCGAGGTCGCGACGGAGCTGGTCGGTGCGGTGGAGTCACTGCTCGGTGCCCGGATCCCGGTGCGCCTGACGGCCTGGGACGGCAGCACCGCCGGCCCGCCCGGCGCCCCCGGACTCGTCCTGCGCAACCGGCGCGCCCTGCGCCGCCTGCTCTGGCATCCGGGTGAGCTCGGCCTCGCCCGCGCCTACGTCTCCGGGGACATCGACACCGCCCCGGACACCGACCTCTACGAGGTGCTCTCCGCCGTCGGCCGGTTCTCCGAGCGCACCGACGTGCACCGGCCAGGCCTCGCCGACGTCCTGTCGCGCCCCGGGCGGCGCGCCCTGCGCACCGCCCTCGTGACGGGCGCCGTGGGCCCGCAGCCCGCTCCCCCGCCGGAGGAGGTCCCCAAGGGCCACGGGCGCGCCCACAGCCGCCGCCGGGACCGCGAGGCCATCAGCCACCACTACGACGTCGGCAACGACTTCTACGGGCTCGTCCTCGGCCCCAGCATGGTCTACTCGTGCGCGTACTGGACGCCCGGGGCGAAGAGCCTGGAGGCCGCCCAGGAGGCCAAGCTCGACCTGATCTGCCGCAAGCTGGGGCTGCGGCCCGGCCTGCGGCTGCTCGACGTGGGCTGCGGCTGGGGCTCCCTGCTGCTGCACGCCGCCCGGCACTACGGCGTCAGCGCGGTGGGCGTCTCCATCTCCGCCGAGCAGGTGGAGTACGCGCGCCGCCGGGTCGCCGACGCCGGTCTCGCGGACCGGATCGAGGTCCGGCTGCAGGACTACCGGGAGATCCCCGACGGCCCCTTCGACGCGATCTCCAGCGTCGGCATGGCCGAGCACGTCGGCGCCGTCCAGTACCTCGGATACGCCCGCGGCCTGTACGGGCTGCTCACCCCCGGCGGCCGGCTGCTCAACCACCAGATCTCCCGCCGCCCCGACCGCCCCGGCGAGCCCTACGTCCCCAGCCCCTTCATCAACCGGTACGTCTTCCCCGACGGCGAGCTCGCGCCGGTGGGCAGCACCGTCTCCCTCCTGGAGGAGGCCGGCTTCGAGGTCCGGGACGTCGAGTCGCTGCGCGAGCACTACGCACTGACCCTGCGCGAGTGGGTGGCCAACCTGGAGGCGCACTGGCAGACGGCGGCCCAGCTGGCCGGCCGCGGCCGTGCCCGGGTGTGGCGGCTGTACATGGCCGCCTCGGCCGTCGCCTTCGAGGAGAACCGCATCGGCATCAACCAGGTGCTCGCCGTCCGCACCACCGAGGCCGGCGCCAGCGGCCTCCCCGCCACCCGTGAGCAGTGGCTCGCCGAGGCCCGCCACAGCTCCGACCGGCACCGATCGGAGCATCCGGCCGATACGGATTTGGGAGATCGGCCGTCGGTCCGCTAATCTTTCAGTGCGGCAAGGGGCTATAGCTCAGACGGTTAGAGCGCTTCCCTGATAAGGAAGAGGCCACAGGTTCAAGTCCTGTTAGCCCCACCTGCCAGAAGGGCCCGGATGACTCGTCATCCGGGCCCTTCTGTTTGCCCGTTACGCCACCACGCCACGCCGACGGCGAATCAGCCCGACCGGGCCGGAGAACGGCTGTGCCGTGCCCACCCCACAGGCAGAGGGGCGGGCCGGTTCGCGGAGGGCCTGCCAACGGCCGCCTCACATCATGGACGGGCGGGCTCCTCACCTTGCCGCCCGAGCCGACGGTGGACCGGCGTGACGCAGCGCGCTCACCGCTCGTTGGACCGGGTGCGCGGAGGCACCTCGGGGTTGGGCGACTCGAAACCGCTGTGAAGTCGGGGATCGCCGGGCGACGGAACCGGTCATTGGATCCGTGGACGTGATGCGACCTCCGCTCCTGCCGGCGGAAGACCATGCCCCCGGCCCGGGGTGACGGGGCGGTCCACCATCCACTCCGTTTCCGGAGGCGTATCCGTGTCCGGGAAGCTGCCCTGCTCGAATCCCCGGCTCTCCGCCGCAGCACATGCGACCGGGTCGAGGCGCTCGACCGCGTGAAGGCGCTCGTCCTGCTGCCCGACGGGCTGCACATCACGACCCGGATGGTCGCCGACTGTTTCGAGGTCGGCGAGCGTGCGATCAACGCGGTTGTCCACAGGCATCGGGCCGAGCTTGTGGACAACGGCCTGAAGGTCGTCCGCAGGAATGCAAAAGCCCAGGTCACGCCCGGCTGCAAGTTGCAGCCTAACTCGAATGGGGGATGGCGCGCGGAGCTCTATCCGCGCCGGGCGGTGCTCGACGTGGCCATGCTGCTGCGCGACAGCCACGTCGCCCGGCAGGTGCGGTCGCACCTGCTCGACGTCGAGGAGGCGGCCGCCGTGCCGATCGGCCGTGATGCCTTCCTCACCGCCGCCGAGCAGTGGATCCTGGCCGGCGAGGTCGGCGACCGGCTCGCGGTCTGCGAGCGGATGGTGCTCGCCGACCGCGCCGTGGTGCGGGCGATGAGCGCCCGGCTCTGCGAGGTCGCCCACGACCTGCGCGAGCTCCGTGAGGACGTCGCCGAGCTCCGCCGCGGCCTCGGTCGGCTCGGTGCCGTTCGGCCACGCAGGTGGAGCTTCGGCCGCTGACCGGGTGATCCACGTCCCTGGACCTTTCGTTCCGGGCCCGCCAGGCTGGTGCCGACGGACAAGGGCCCGGGACGGGAGGCGGTCGGTGTGGCGATCTTCTGGGCGATGAGCCTGCCCGGGCTGGTGTGTGCCCTGGTGGCCCTGGCCGCGGTGGACCAGCTGGCCCTGCGCGCACGCCGGGCCGGACGGCTGCCGTGGCGCGGTGCCGGCCGGGAGGGCCAGGTCTCCGCCACCGGGTTCGAGCAGCTGCACGCCCAGTTCGCCGCGGGCAAGCAGCACGAGCTGAAGCAGCGCGGCACCACGCTGATGCTCCGCGACGAGGAGGGCGACGGGGCCCCGCCCCGCGGCGGCGTCGACCTGCAGCGCGGCACCGCGGTGCTGTCCGCCCGTTCGGGCGCCGACGGCCGCCGCTAGGAGCCGTCGCGTCAATCGGGCACGGGGAGAGCGGCGTTGGACGCGGTGGCGGGCCGCTCGGAAGCGGGTTACCGGTGTGTATCATCGGCCGCAGGGCGGTCTGTCGGCCCGACCGCCCTTGATGCTCGTACATCCGATCTGCAAGAAGGACGAGGTCCCGCGGTGAAGAAGCTTCTCCTGGTCGCCCTGGTCGCCCTCGGCGGCTTCTTTGTCTACCGTCAGGTCCAGGCGGACCGCGCCGAGCAGGACCTGTGGACCGAGGCCACCGACCCGGTCCCGGCCGGTCGCTGAGACCCTGGACGATCTTCGTCGGTCCCGGTCCGGCCTGCCCGGCCGGGGCCGCTGTCGGCGGCCCGCTCAAGATTTCCGTCGGGAGCGGGTACGCTAGTGCGCAGTGCACGGCTCTTCGCGCACTGTTGCTGGGGCTTTAGCTCAGTTGGTAGAGCGCTGTCTTTGCATGGCAGATGTCAGGAGTTCGAATCTCCTAAGCTCCACACACGGATCGGCCGCTGACCTGGAATCAGGTCGGCGGCCGATCGTCGTTCCCGGGGCCGGATCCCCGGTGTCAGTCCGGTGTCTCGTCAGTGCGGCTTGCGCGGGTCGTGCGGCTTGGGCCGGTCGGCGTCCGGTCGGTTCGGCGGCGGCGGGGTGGGCTTCGGAGTGGTGTCGCCGCCCTGCTGCTGGTCGTGCGGGACGGAGCCGTTGACCGGGGCGTCCGCAGCCGTGGTGCCGGTGTCGGCGGGCCGGTCGGCGGTGTGGGTGCCGGTGCCGTTGTGCGCGCCCGCCGGGGGCTCGACCAGCCACTCGGGGTTGTTCTGCTTGCGCCACCACTGCCAGGCGCAGACGCCGGCGCCGATCGCGACGACGCCGCCGACCGCGAGGCCGGTCGCCCAGCCGCTGCGGTTCTCCTTCTTGATGTTCTTGGCGGCCAGCTCGCTGATCTCGGAGGCGGTCACGTGGCCCTGCAGCGCGGTGAGCGCCGCGGCGCCGCGGACCTGGGCCTCCTGGGCGACCGGGACCACGGTGGCCCTGGCGCCGCTGTACGCGTCGGTGACCTTGGGGCCGAGGGTGGCCTTGGCCTGCCCGGCGGCCTTCGTTGCGTTGATCTTGGCGGCCAGCGCCGCCTCCTGGGCGCGGTGGACGGCCTTCAGGGTGCTCTGCTGCGCGCCCGGGGGCAGCGAGAGGAAGGCTTGCTCCAACTGCGGAGCGACGTGCTTGGCGTACTGAACGCGGGCCGCCTGCGCGGCCTGGGTGGCGCTGCTGCGGGCCTGTGCACCGGCCGCCGCGGCCTTCGGCCCGAGCGCCTCGACGGCCGGGCCGAACCGCTGCCTGGCCTCGTCCGCGTAGTGGAGCGCGGCGTCCTTGGCAGTGGCGGCGTAAGCGGCGGCGGCTTCCTTGTTCCAGCCGGCGTTCTCGCGCGCTGAGTCCAGACGGGTCACGGGCTTCTCCTCTTCGGTGGCGTCCGGTATGCACATTTCCACCTCTTTCGAGATCATGCATCCCGTTACGGCGGGGGGCACGCCGGGCTGGGCCGTCCGCGGGGCCCGTGGGATGATTCCGGTGCCGAGTGACCGGAGCGACCCGGGGTGACACCCGGAACGAAGGAGGACGGTCGTGGCCCACGTGCGCACGGCGACCCTGAGGACGGACCAGGGCGACATCGTGGTCGACCTCTTCCCCTTCCACGCCCCGCGGACGGTGGCGAACTTCGTCGAGCTGGCGGAGGGCACCCGCGAGTGGGTGGACCCGGAGTCCGGCGAGAAGGTGGCGAGGCCGCTCTACGACGGCACCGTCTTCCACCGGGTGATCGACGGCTTCATGATCCAGGGCGGCGACCCGCTGGGCGCCGGCACCGGCGGCCCCGGCTACGCGTTCGCTGACGAGTTCCACCCGGAGCTGGCGTTCACCAAGCCGTTCCTGCTCGCCATGGCCAACGCCGGCCCGGGCACCAACGGCTCGCAGTTCTTCATCACGGTCGCGCCGGCCACCCGGCTGACCCGCAAGCACACGATCTTCGGCGAGGTCACCGACCCGGCGGCCCGGGAGGTCGTGAAGAGGATCGCCGCCGTGGCGACCGACGGCGACGACCGCCCGCTGCGGCCCGTGGTGATCGAGTCGGTGGAGATCACCCGGCGCTGAGCCGCCGGCAGTAGCCTGGACGGTCCTGGTGGTGCCCGCGCAGGGCGGCCGCCGGGACCTGTCACGAGGAGGGAATCCCGGATGCTTCCGGACGAGCCCGTACGTCCGCAGCCGGAGGGGCCGGCGCCGCTGCCGGGCTGCTACCAGCACCCCGAGCGGGAGACCGGGGTGGGGTGCTCCCGCTGCGGCCGGCCGATCTGTCCGGACTGCATGGTGAGCGCCTCGGTCGGGTTCCACTGCCCCGAGTGCGTGCGCGGCGAGGCCGCGGAGCGGCGGCCGGCCAGGACCCTCTTCGGCGGGCTCCCGGTGACGGACGGCGCGCTGGTCACCAAGGCGCTGATCGCGGTCAACGCGCTGGTCTTCCTGGTGACGGAGTACCTCAGCCCGGAGTGGGGCGTCCGGCTGGCGATGCTCAGCGGAACGCACGCCGGGGCTTTCCCGGTGCGCTTCGGCGTCGCCGAGGGGCCCGGGGAGTGGTACAGGCTGGCCACCGCGGTCTTCGTGCACGCCGGGCCGTTCCACATCCTGATGAACATGGTCTCGCTCTGGGTGCTCGGTCCCCAGCTGGAGCGGGTGCTGGGACGGGTGCGCTACCTGGCGCTGTACCTGCTGTCCGGCCTGGCGGGGAACGCCTTCGCGTACGTGGTGACCGGGGGCAACGTCTACTCGGTGGGTGCGTCCGGGGCGATCTTCGGGCTGCTGGGCGCCACGGCGGTGCTGTTCCGGGTGACCCGGACGCCGCTCGGGCCGGTGATCGCCCTGCTGGTGTTCAACCTGGTGATCACCTTCTCGGTGTCGGCGATCGACTGGCGGGCGCACGTCGGCGGGCTGATCGCCGGCGCGGTCACCGGCGCGGGGCTGATGTACGCGCCGCGGGCCCGCCGGAACCTCGTCCAGGGGCTGACGGTGGCCGGCGTGCTGGCCGTGGTGGTGCTGATGGTCGTGGTGGAGACGGCCCGCCTGGGGGCCTGAGGACGGCCGTGGAACGGGTCGTTGTCCACAGCGCACGGCGGGTTGTGCACAGCTCGTTCCACCACCGCTGTTCACTCGCCGGGTCTACGCGCGTCCCCCTTGGTGAATTCATGGTTCCGCGGAATGCGGGCCGTGGCCCGGCAGGGAAACGCGAACAGGTTATCCACAGGCCGGGGCGAGTTTTCCCCAGTGTGGATAACCGTGTGGATAAACGTACGATCGCCTGGACGGCGGGCAGCGAAACGCCGCCCCGGGCGGACCGGGGCGGCGACAGGCGGAACGGATGCGCCGCGCTGCTACTTCCACTGCGTCGAGACGCCGAATCCCGCCGCGATGAAGCCGAAACCGACCAGGATGTTCCAGTTGCCCCAGCTGCCGACCGGCCAGTCGCCGCTCGTCACGTAGTAGGTGACGATCCACACCAGACCGATGAGGAAGAACGCCAGCATCAGCGGGGCGACCCAGCCGCGGCCGGAGCTGATCTTCACGGCGGTGGTGGCCGGCGGCGTGTAGTCGGCCTTCTTCCGGACTCGGGACTTCGGCACGAGGGGCTCTCCTGTCGATGCGCTGTGACCGCGCGGTGTGCAGCGGAGCGCGGCGGCTGTGTGGGGCGGTCCGTAGCGGGAGACGTGCTCCGCACATGCCACCGGCGTCCGTTAGCGTAGTGGTTCGCCGGGTCTGAAGGAGATAAGGGTACGGTGCCTAATTCCATGATTCCCCCTTCTCCGGCAGTTCGCCGCCCCTCGCGCATCCGAATTGTCGGCCGTGCCCTGACCTGCACCGTTTTCGCGCTGGCCGGTCTGCTCTTCTACATCAGCGCCCGTACCGCCCAGGGCACCGACCTGCGCACCGACGACTCCCTGCTGCGGCTCAGCGACGTCATACAGCAGCGCAGCACCCAGAACCAGCAGATCCAGGCGCAGATCGGCGGCCTGCACGACCAGGTCGACCGGCTGGCCGGCGACCAGAGCCAGGACCCGGCCGACACCGCGCACCTGGACGCGCTGGAGCGGACGGCCGGACTGGAGCCGCTGCGCGGCCCCGGCCTCACCGTCACCCTCAACGACGCCCCGCCCAACGCCACCGCCCGCATCCCCGGCGTGCCCGACCCCGGCGTCAACGACCTGGTCATCCACCAGCAGGACATCCAGGCCGTGGTCAACGCGCTCTGGCGGGGCGGCGCCGAGGGCATCCAGGTCATGGACCAGCGGTTGATCGCCACCAGCGCGGTGCGCTGCGTCGGCAACACCCTGCTGCTGCAGGGCCGGGTCTACTCCCCGCCGTACGTGATCCGGGCGGTCGGCAGGACGGACGCCCTGCGCTCGGCGGTGGACGCCGACCCGGCCATCAAGAACTACCTGCAGTACGTCGCCGCCTACGGGCTCGGCTGGAAGGTCCAGGAGAGCGGCGACCTCACCGTCCCGGGCTACCAGGGCTCGGTGGATCTCTCGGCCCAGGCCGCTCGTTAGGGGGTGCGGAAGGCGACGGACGGCGTGCCCCGGCGGTACGGCGTCTAATCTGGTCCCCGACCCCAATCCGAGGAGCTCGATGTACGGCTGGCTCTGGCGCCACCTGCCGGGGAACACCCCGGTCCGCGCGATCATCTCGCTGTTGCTCGTCCTCGGGGCGGTCTACGTCCTGTTCAGGTACGTCTTCCCGTGGGCCGAACCGCTGCTGCCCTTCGGCGACGTCACGGTGGAGAGCGGCACCGGCTGACCGGCCGCCGTTCCCCCGTCCCTTGCCCGATCCGCACCCCGGACCCACCCCAGGAGAAGCACGCATGAGCTCCGCAGGCTCGCCCCGGATCCTCGTGGTCGACAACTACGACAGCTTCGTCTTCAACCTCGTCCAGTACCTGTACCAGCTGGGCGCCACCTGCGAGGTGGTGCGCAACGACGAGGTGACCGTTGAGCACGCCGTGCGCCGCGCCGGGGACGGGGGCTTCGACGGGGTGCTGCTCTCCCCGGGTCCCGGCACCCCGGAGGAGGCCGGCGTCTGCGTCGAGATGGTGCACCACTGCGCCTCGACCGGCCTGCCGGTGTTCGGCGTCTGCCTCGGCCTGCAGTCGATCGCCGTGGCCTACGGCGCCGTGGTGGGCCGCGCGCCCGAGCTGCTGCACGGCAAGACCTCGCTGGTGGAGCACGAGGACGGCGGCGTCTTCGAGGGCCTGCCCTCGCCGATGACCGCGACCCGCTACCACTCGCTGGCGGTCGAGCCCGGCACCGTGCCGGACGACCTGGTGGTGACCGCACGGACGGAGAGCGGCGTGATCATGGGCCTGCGCCACCGCGAGCTGCCCGTCGAGGGCGTCCAGTTCCACCCCGAGTCGGTGCTCACCGAGGGCGGCCACCGGATGCTGGCCAACTGGCTCGCCGAATGCGGGTTCCCGGAGGCGGTCGGACGGTCCCGCGGGCTCGCCCCGGTCATCGGCCGGAGCTGACGCGGTGACCGCCGTACGCCCGGAGGGGGGCGGTCAGCCGGGTCGGGGGGCCGACGACTGGGGCGTCTACGAGTCCGCCGACCCGCCGCAGCCGTTCCCGCAGCAGGCTCCGCAGCAGACCTCGCAGCAGCCGGGGTCCCACCGTGACGCGGCGCCGGGCGGGCAGGCCGAACCGCAGTTCGGCGGCCCGCAGTTCGACGACCGGACGATGCAGCTGCGGACGGTGCCCGAGGCGGCCGTGTCCGCGGCGCCTGCGGCGCCTGCGGTGCCCACCGTCCCCGGGGGCCGCGCCGAGCGTCGCCGAGCGGCGAGCGGGCTGGGCGCCCCCGGCACCGGCCGGC